>JAFGOK010000019.1 GCA_016926535.1 Micromonosporaceae bacterium
GATCCACCCCCGGACCTCGTCGGCGGTGGCCCACTGGTGGCCAGGGCCGCTGGAGGTGCGCTGGCCCACCGGCTGGCCAAGGACGTAGCGGCTGATGTCCAGCGCGAGGGCCGCGTGCATGAGGTACTGGTGGAAGTCGTTGCCGGGGTACCCGAACCGGGTCTGGGCCTCACGCATGCGCCGCTCGACCCGTCGCAGCACCCGGACCATGCTCTGCGCCCGCGCCAACTCGACGCTGCGCGGGGCGAACGCCACATGGAACCCGTAGGCGCCCGTCATGTCAGCCGACAGATGGGCGCTGATCTCCAGATCCGCCAACTCGGTGGCCCGGTCGATCGGACTGAAACACGGACTGTGCAGCTCACCGCCAACGGGGTACACCACGGTGGCGAGCATCCGACGCAGCCCGTAGCGCTCCTCGTGCCGCAACAGCAGAGCCCGCTGACTGGCCCGGTACCGGTCATCCATGATGACCTCCACCAAGCTGGTGCGGATCGGCGTCACCGTCGGCGTCTGCCGCGACCCGCCCGGCAGGCCGGGAGGCGGAGCGTTTGGCGATGTCTGCCACCTCGGCCGTCTCGGGGAGCACCGTGTCGAGGGCAGCGACGATCACCGCCTCCCCGGACTGGTCGTGGGCGGCGAGCAAATGGAGCAGGTCAGCGACCAGCCGACCCACCAGCCGTGACAGCTCGGGTTCCTCAAGGTGGAGCCGGTCGGCGTGGGCCCGCAACGCCGCCCCCGCCGCGCGCGGTGACGCCAGCCCGGGCAGCCGCAGCGGCACGGCACCCGGAGGCGACGATTGCCCGGCCTCCCGCCACCGGTCGCGCCACCGGGCATCCACGAACATCCGCAGAACCGCCAGATCATGCAGGTGGGCGGTGCCGGCCAGAATCCGTCCGGCCAGATGCTCGGAGAGTAGGTGCCGGTCAGCGTGACGCCACGCCTCGGCGTCGGCCAGCCCGTCGACAGTGTGGCCACTGTGGGCGGCCAGTTCGTAGCGGATCATCGTGGCGGTGACCCGGTGCAATGCTGGACGGTCGATCACAGTGCCGCCTCCGTCGCATCGCTGTCCAACTTTCCTGTGCTGTCGTGCTCTGCGGTGGAGTTCTCCGCGTGGTCGCCGCCGCTCCCGTCCGCGTCACCTGCGGGATCGTTCTCCCCGTCCCCGTCCCCGTCATCTGCGGCCTGGACGAGTTCGGCCCGCAGGCGGGTCTCCGCGTCGGACAGTTCGTAGCCGGCGGCCACGAGTTGTCCCAGGTAGGCAGCGGCTGCCTCGGGCACGACGTCCCAGGTCTGCCCGGCGACGATCCGGGCCAGGTGGGACTCGTGGCCGCAGACCCAGCGGGCCACCAACATCCTGGTGAGCCGGTCGATCCCGGCGGTGGCCGCCGCCGGCAGCAACGCCACCCCGGCCAACCTTGCCGCCAACTCTGCCTGGTCGTCGGTGAACCGAAGCCGGGCGGGGTCGGCCACTGCGACCCGCAGCGCCTCCGGGTACGCCTTCTTCGCACCCCGGGCGGTGCCGTAGGTCTGGACCAGGAACGCCTGCCGAACCCCGGCCGCCACATCGAGAGCCTCCCGGTGGGCCTGGGTCTCGGCCTCCCGGCGGGCGCGATCGGCCCGGTCGGTGTCGCTGACGAACGTGCTGTCCGCCGGTCGGGCATACCCCCATGCCTCGGGGTCGACGCACACGATCTCCGCGCCGGGTCCACCGGCGGCGTTCGGGGTGACGATCGCGGCGAATCCCGGCCGGGTCTTCATCGTCTCCGGGTCCAGCGGCTGACCTTCGGTGTCGACCAGGTCAGCGGCACGGACCTCCCGGGTGGCACCCCAGCCCCACTGTTTCGGGGTCGGGATCGTGCGTACCCCGGCGAGCAGCAACTCCGCCTTCACCCGATCGACCGCAGTCTTCCGGTCACGGCGGCGGCGCTCCTCGGCGATGGCGTGCTGGAACGTCCACCCCGCCCCACCACCGCGTTTGAGGATCCGCGCCAGCGCTGACGGATCCGTGGCGAACTCCTCGAGTTCTGCCGCGTGTTCGAGCGTCAACGATCCCTCGTCGGCGGCCTGCCGGGCCTGCTCCGGCAGGGTCGCCAGAGCGAGCGCACCCCGTACCCGGGCGGCCGGTTGTGCGGTGACCTTCGCGATGCGCTCCGGTGTCCAGTCCAGCAACGCCAACTGGGTGTACGCGTTGGCGACCTCCACCGGGGTCAGCCCCACCCGAGCAGTGTTCTCACCCAGCATCGACACGATCAGATGCGCGTCGTCCTCGCTGGTGGCGACCAGGCACGGGACTGCGGTCAGCCCGAGGGTGAGCGCGGCCTGGTGGCGGCGGTGCCCGATGACGATGCGATAGGTCTCCGGCTGATCGTCAACCGGGAGGACGACCAGGGGTTGCAGGATCCCGACGGCCTCGATCGAGGCGACGAGATCCGCGACGTCACCAACATTGGTGCGCAGGTTGCGTTCATGGGGCAGCAGGCAACTGGGGTCGAGGTACACGAGGGTCATGGCCGATGGGGTCCTTCCCGGACGACTGGGTGGACGCGGCCGGCTCCGAGGGGGTGCCGGGCCGCGTGCTGGCCCGTCCGGGCGTCGGCCGGCTGCGGCGTGGGGCCGGCAAGGGATCCACGCGAAAAGATCTCTGACCACCCGTGGGGAAGATCTTTTCGCGCCCTTGCCGGCCCCGCCGCGGTCGGCCAGCCTCGGGGGCCAGCGCGCGGCCCGTGTCCGCCCCGAGCCGCGACGACGCAGCAGGACCTCATGTGCCCAGACCGATGCTGCAGGTGGCGATGCCGGCACGCTGCGGTGTTGCGATGTACCCGACCCGGCATCAGGCTGGCGGCTACAGTGGATCGCTGTGGCAGACTCCTGGCGGACCAGCGCGGATGTCCTGACGCGCCTCCTGCTCCGGCACGGGTGTACCCCCGATGCGGTCGCTGACCCGAGGGCGGCCTGGCGGGCGTTCGGCGAGTTCCTCCAGATTCCCTTCGGCGGGCTGGACCAGGATCCGGACTCGGACGCTTTCATCGTCGAGTGGGGCCGATACTCCTGGCATGGGCACCGACTATGCCTGTCGCTGACCCGCCAGTTCATGGTCGCCGAGACTGCCGGCCCGGACAGCGATCCCAACAGCGATCCCAACAGCGACCCGGGCCTGTGGCAGATCGAGCTGACCATGGTCTTTGACGAGCGGGACGTCGCCAGGACGTCGAACTTCGGCGATGGAACGCCCGCAGACAGCGGCTTCATGTTCACGCCGCCGGGCCCGGGACGGCAGGCGGAGTTCGCAGCGATTGAGCGCCACCCACAGGTCAAGGCCGCGCTCGGCCTGCGCCCAGCAGGTTGCGGGTTGGTCCTCGAACGGGTCTGAGGTCGCTGAGTAGATCCGTCAGCAGATTGGCGGGGCGAGCCGCCCAGTGCGACCACGACCATGACGGGGTGGCGGATGCGGGGCCATGATCTGTGGTCACGCTCTGCGGGCTGCCAGGCGCCGCCGCACGCCGGACCGCATCCGGCGGGACGCCCCCGGCGCATCCAGCGTCCGGCGGATCTCGTCGGCGGTCAGTTCGGGCCGCTTGGCCAGGGCGAGAGCCGCCGCGTACGGCCGACCATCGGGCTCGGCCAGCAGCGTCAGGACGGCATCGAGGGCGACCAGCAGGGTCCGCCGGTCGGCGTTGGGATGCCCGGCAACGATATGCAGCAGCCGGTAGCGGTTCCACGGGCCAGGATCGGCGGCGGCAGGCGGCACCGGCGGTGTCGGCGGTGACCAGGTGGGCTAGGTGGGCCAGGACAGCGGCGTCGGAACAGGGGTGTTCGGCGACCGCGATCTGCACGAACGGGTACTCGCTGTCGGCCAGAGCCAGCAACACCTCTCGGCCGATGCTGGGGTCTGCGGCCAGGTCCAGGTAGTCACGAGGGGTACGCGGACGTGGCAGCAGATCGTCCAGGTTCACCATGAGCCTGCGGTCCTCATCGGAGATTCGCCGACGGTGCGATCCTGGCGTGGCCGGTCACAGCAGCCAGCCGATGGTCGTGCCCAGACCGATGACGATCAGGGCCAGGACCGCGAGGATGAGCAGCCCGAAGGCGACGCAGCCGAGCCGGCCACCCCAGGTGTCGGGTCGTTTGCTGTGCGGGCGGCCGTCAACGAACGCTACGGGTGCGCCCTGGTCGTGTTCGACCTGCTCGATCAGGGTGGTCAGGCGTTGCCGGCCGGCGGGACCCAGGTGGTCGCGCAGGTCGCGGGGTAGCCGCAGACAGGAGAGGCGCCGGGTCGCTGGGCGGATGGCTTGTTCGAAGGCGCGGATCTCCGTGTCGGTGGCGTTCTCGGTGAGGTAACCCCACCGGCCGGCCTCGACGGGGTTGCCGATCTGCCGGTTGAGCGCGGCCCTCCGGGCGCGCAGATCCAGATCGTCCGGGTACGCGGCGACGAGGCTGGCCAGGCGTTGCATGGCCGGGTGGGTGTGTCCCCGGTCGAGGTCCTGTTCGATGCGTGCCAGTACGTCTGCCCGTGCCATGGCCAGCATTGTGCCTGCACCGCGTCCGGTGGGCGCGGGATTATCGTCCGGT
Source organism: Micromonosporaceae bacterium (assembly GCA_016926535.1). Taxonomy (GTDB): domain Bacteria; phylum Actinomycetota; class Actinomycetes; order Mycobacteriales; family Micromonosporaceae; genus JABDRL01. The sequence continues at coordinate 4,573 of JAFGOK010000019.1, forward strand.
CGGCCGCACCGCCGGTGGCATGTCACGATGGCACTTCGAATATGGATGGATCGAGGGCGGCGGATGGTGACCTCGCCAAGCGGCATCTGGTCAACCCGGTGCTGCTGCGCATGCTCGGCGAGGTGTCCGGCCGGCGGATCCTGGATGCTGGCTGCGGCAACGGTTACCTGAGTCGGATGCTGGCCCGCCGGGGCGCATCGGTGGTCGGGGTCGAACCGGGCCGGTCACTGCGGTGGTCGCCAGCATGGTCCTGCCCGCCATCCCCGACTGGCGGGGTGCCATGGCCGCCTGCGTCACCGCGCTGGAGTCCGGCGGCGTGTTCGTGCTCAGCGTGAATCATCCCTGCTTTGAGGAACTGTGGCCGGTGTGGCGGGAGCACGGCGAGTACCACACCAGGCAGTACCTGGTCGAGTACGAGATCCCCGGACCGAGTGGGGTGGACTTCCACCGGCCACTGTCGACCTATCTGAACATGCTGGCGGACCTGGGGTGCCGGTTGGTTGAGGTCGCGGAACCCGGTCTGCCGCCGCAGGTGGCGGCCGATGGCCCCGGGGGATCGACGCCTATGTCCACTTGCCGAACTTCCTCGTCGTCGTCGCCCGCTGGGAGCCCTGACCAGCCTGGCGGGCACGATAATCCATCGGTGGGTGGCAACAGGCAAGGGGAGGCGGCGTGGACGGGTCCCGGTACGAGGTGCTGTTGATCGGTGGGCGGTCTGGGGTTGGCAAGTCCACGGTCGCTTGGGAGGTCTCTGCGCGGTTGCAGGCCCGGTTGGTGGCGCACTGCCTGCTGGAGGGCGACCTGCTCGACCAGGCCTTTCCTGCCCCGGCCGGAGATTCGAACCGGACCGGGTTGACTTGCCGGAACCTTGCTTCGGTCTGGGGCAACTACGCCGATCTGGGCTACCGGCGGCTGATCTACACGAACACGGTCAGTGTCCTGGAATCGGACATGATCACCGGGGCAATGGGTGGCAGGGTCACCGTTACCGGGGTGCTGCTGACGGCCGCCGACGAGGTCGCCAACCAGCGCCTTGCCGGCAGGGAGATCGGCGGGCAGTACGAGGCGCACGTACGCCGGGGTGTCGCAGCCGCCGCCCACCTGCACCGGGTGGCCGAACCCTGGGTGGTGCGGGTGTCCACCGACGACCGCAGTGTCGCTGACATCGCCGGCGAGATCATCGCCTTGACTGGCTGGACCGACCGCGCAGGTGGGTCGGGCCAGCCCGGCTGGCATTGACCCGAACGATACCGCATCGGCAGGCATGCCGGAGCCAGGTTCGACCTCGTCGATGACCAGCGTCGTATCTGCTGGTCGAGGAGGTCGTCGAACGCTCCGGATTCGCCGAGTTCGGCCAGCCTGGGGTCTGCCGCCCCCGGATGGGGCATCGTGTCGGCGTAGCGGAAAACCCGTTGCTCGGGTCGTCGCGGTTGCCGATACTTGATCGCAACGGCACGAACTGGAGCGGTGAGGAGGCGAGGCCGGTGACCAGGTGGCAATCTGCGGGGGCGTCGCGGCGGTGGCTGCCATGCTTGCCTGCCGAGCTGCCCGGGCATCTGGGTCGCTGGTCTGGGGGACTGGTTGGTCAGGGGATGCGAGAGCAGTATCTGGGCCGGTGGCGTTGCTAGCGCGGAAGAGTGCAACGCTGGTGCCGCCCACCCATTTCGGGTCCGGGCGGTTTTCTTTTTCGAAGTGACACACGCCAATGCGTGGTGGTGTGCTGTGCGGGTGTAGCTCAATGGGGGGAGCAGCGGTCTCCAACACCGCCGGTTGCGGGTTCGATTCCTGCCGCCCGTGCGTGATGCCCCAGCGGTCTGGGTGCATGCGGGGTTTGAGAATTCCACAGTGGATGGCATGGTGATTGGCACAGTGATGGCCGGCATCCGCCAGTGTGCCCGGAATCGGGTCGAAGATGGTCGCGGAGGTCCGTGACCGGCGCCGGACGGTTTCCCGGACGCGGCGGTGGATGGCTGGGCGGTCGATCCGGGACGAGGAAGACGGCAATCCGCCCGCTTTGGGAGCGGGAGATACGGCGTTCGACTCGCCGGTCCCGGACGTAGGTGTTGTGATGTGGGCCGTCGGAGCAGGTGGCATGCTCGCCGCGTTCTCAGCGCGGAGATCACCGGTTCGAGTCCGGTACGGCCTACCATGCGGTGCTCGCCCAACGGGTAGGGCATCTGCTTTCCAAGCAGACACAGACGGGGTTCGAGTCCCCGGTACCGCTCGGAAGTGTTGACGGTGGGGGTTCGGCCAACGGCAGGCCGCGGGGCCTTGGACCCCGAGATGGGGGTTCGAGTCCTCCACCCTCAGCGATGCCGCGGTGGCCCAACTGGCAGAGGCGTTCCGTTCAAGACGGAAAAGATGGGGGTTCGAATCCCTTCCGCGGCACCAGGACACCCCGCAGGTCGGGGTGTCCGGCACGGAGTACCAGCCCTCGTGGCCCAACGGCAGAGGCACGACGTTGAGGACGTCGCCGGTCCGGGTTCGAATCCCGGCGAGGGTACTGCGGTGGTCGCTGCTGCCGGCCGCTGTTCATGCCCGGGTGGCCCAACTGGCAGAGGCCGATGGCTGAAGAACCGGTGTGGTGCGGGTTCGACTCCCGCCCTCACCGCTGACGCGCGTTCGGCTATGGGTAGGCGGCAGGTCTTTCACACCTGCGAAGCGGGTTCGAGTCCCGCACGCGCGACGACGGCGATGTTCACCCGGTCCCAATCGTGGGCATCGCCGCAGAACATGCACATCATGGTGACCGTAGCTCAACGGCAGAGCACCGGACTGTGGCTCCGGGGGTTGCCGGTTCGAATCCGGCCGGTCACCCCATGCGGGCGCGTCACCGTTGGAGAGGTGGGGCTGGCTGTAACCCGGTCGCCGAACGGCTCAGGGGGTTCGAATCCCTCCGCCCGCACCACGCAACATCCCGGTGTCGAAGCCGGCAACCACCTACCACCGTCCATCCACTGTGGCTTCACGCAGGCTGGTGCTGGCCGTCGGGTCGCCCCGCCCCGCCGGCTCAGTCGAGGGAGCCGGGTGGGGCCAGCCAGCAGGCTGGCTGCCCGGTGACTGCGGTGACCTGGTCGAAGTCGTGGTCGTAGTGCACGAGGGTCAGGCTCTGGAGTTCGGCCGCTGCGGCGACGAGCAGGTCCACGGCGCTGGCGCTGCGGTGGGTGCCCTGGGCGGTGAGGGCGGCCTGCACCTCGGCGGCGCGGGCGAAGACCCGTTCGGGCATCGGGACCCAGGCGAACGCGGCGTTGAGGAGATCGAGGATCTCCTCCCGGTCGGCCTTGGACCGAGCGGTGTAGAGGACTTCGAGTTCGATGATGGGGCAGACCGCGACGAGTCCGGCGGTGATCTGGGATTCCCAGCGTTCCCGCGCGGCGGGGCTGCGGAGGATCCTGGCGAGGGCGCTGGTGTCCAGGAGGAACCGGACGGGGGTCACGGGCGGCGGGTCCGCTTGTCCAGGAGTTCGTCGAACGTGCCGGATTCGCCGAGTTCGGCCAGTCTGGCCAGGGCGTTGGCGCGGCGCAGGCGTTGGGTCGTCTCCCGCAGGGCCTGATTGACGGTGTCCTTCTTCGTCGAGGTGCCCAGCAGGGTCGCCGCCTCGGCCAACGCCTCGTCGTCGATGTCGATCAGCATCTTCGTCATGACCACCACCCCATATATACGAGACCTGGGACGAGTATATCTCGCTGGTCAGTGGGCGGGTCAACGCATCCACGACGGCTGCTGTCCCATCGCGCTTCACGCCGCCTGCTGCGGAGTGTCGTGTGCCGGCCCACCCAGTTGCCCCAATTGCTCCACGAGTACCTCGTAGTGATCAATTTCGGCGACCAGTTCGTCGCGCTGCTGGTACCGGGGTTGCAGGTCCCAGCGGCGGATCTCGGCGATGCGACGCTCGGCGGTGCGCCGGGCGGCGGCCAGCATCAGCTCCTGCCGGGCGGGGTGCGTGCGCCAGCGCTGGACGAGGGCGTTGATGACCGCCGCCGCGTGGTCACCGGTCTTGTCGGGCACGGTGGCGCTGGTGTACCGGCCGGTGGGGCGGCGGATGTTCAGCCGCCACCGGGTCAGTGGTTCGTCGCTGTCTGGGTCGATGACGGTGGCTCCGACGAGGTCGACGGTGCCGTTGAGGACCGGCCGGTCGGTGCGGTCCTCGTCGCGGTGGTACCCCTGCGGCCCGTCGCCGTAGCGAATACAGATCCTGGTCGGTACGGCTTCGTCGCGGCGGGTTTCGGGTTCGATGACGAACACGCCGCTGATGCGGCGTCCGGAGACCGCGTACCGGACCAGGCCGGTCGCCACGTCGATGTCCTCGACGACGGTGAGGCTGCCGTACCGGGCGGGCAGCGCGACGGTGAACACCTCAGGCATGGCGCACCCGCCTGTCCGCCGTCGCCGACCAGGTGTCGATGTTCGCGAAGTCGGCTGCGGTGCCCCGGACGACGACCATCGGGCAACGACTGCAGAGCAGGAACTCGTAGACGAGATGCGGGTGCGGCATGAGCAGCCGGAACCCGATCCGGTCGCAGCCGGCCCCGCTCACGCTGACCGCTTCGACGGGGTGATCGGTCTCGCCAGGATTGTCCGGTTCGCTGATGTTCATGGCCGCACAGACTTTCTGGCCTCGGTAGACGGTCCACGATGGTCATCATTTGCGGCATCGGCGGTCAACTCCATGCAGGTGAGGGGTTTGAGGACTGGCGGGTTCGGGGTGTGCGACATGGTGGTCTCCAGGTGGCGGGGTGATGTTGGCCAGGGAGGTTGTGTCCGGACCACTGGCGGCAGTGGTCCGGACACAACCTGGGGAAGCGTCGATGCCGGGGCGGAGTCGCTCAGGCGGTAGCAGCAGCGGTTGCGGTGGCGTTCGCCGCAGCGAGGTGCAGGGCCTGGATCGCGGTGGACTCCAACTCGTGGGCGGCATCGGCGTCGGTCAGGGTCCGGGCGACGGAGGTGATCGCGTGCATCACTCCACCAGCCGAGAGGTCGGCGCCCTTGATGAAGTGGGCGAGGATGTCGCGCTGCTGGTCTTCGGTGTAGCGCAGCTTTTGCGCCACGATCTTGATGGTGGTGTCGGGCTCGGTCAGTGGGGTACCCGCCTCCCGCTCCAGTTCGCGGAGCGTGGCGGCGACGAAGTCGGCGTCGAGGAACGCGCGGACCGCGTCGGTGGTGCGGGCGGTGATCAGGTCCAGGGTGCGGCTGGTCGTGGTGTGCGAGGCGGCGACGATGCCCTCGTCGTCGGTCATCCGTGACCCGAGGTGTGCCCGCCGTAGCGCGTTGCGGCGAATGACCAGACCGTTGCGGCACACTTCGAACCGGACCCAGGGGCTGATAGAGAAGGCTCCGCATCCGGTCTCGGAGTTGGAGATGACGAATCCGGCGGACACGATCGGCAGGTCTACACCTGCGCGGCCGTCGAACGGGGAGCGGTAGTTGGCCAGGAGTTTCGGGGCCATGACCTGGACCTGGGGTGAGTAGAC
>JAFGOK010000765.1 GCA_016926535.1 Micromonosporaceae bacterium
CGGGATCGTCTGCTTTCTTGGGATGTCGGGTGGTTCGTCCGAGTCGCTCGGGACGGCTACCCGAACGGATACACCTACAACGACCAGGGGGCCGTCGAGGCGAACGGTCTGGCCTTCTTCCCGGGATTTCCGCTCCTGGTCCGTCTGGTGCACCTGCTGTCTGGTGGGAGTTTCGAGACGGCCGCGCTTATCGCGGGCAGTATCGCGGGATGCGCCGCGACTCTCGCGGTGTACGCGCTCGGTGAGTGCCTCTACGACCACAGGGTCGGTGTCGCGTTTGCGACGCTGTTCTGCGCGCAGCCCATGTCGGTGGTGCTGTCCATGGGGTACTCCGAAGGGCTGTTCGTCGCGTTCGTCGCTACCGCGTTCGTGGCGGCTCGCCGTAACGCCTGGCTGATCGCAGGGGGCGTGGGGCTGTGCGCCGCGCTCAGCCGACCGACCGGTGCTGCCGTCGGGCTGGGGCTCGCGGTGGCGGCTGTGCTGCGCTGGCGGTCCCTTGAGCCGGACGAGCCGCGGTGGCGGCCATTTGTCGGTGCTGCGATCGCCTTGGCCGGTGTCCCCGGGTACCTGCTCTGGGTCGGCCTTCGGGCTGGTTCGCTGCGGGCGTGGTTCGACATCCAGACCGCCGGTTGGGGGACCACATTCGACGTCGGCGCCTCAGCAACGCGGTTCGTTCTCGACACCCTGCTGGGAGGCGGCGACTTCGTCGCGGTCAGCGTCGTATGGATGCTGATCGTGGCGGTCGTGCTCGCCGTCATCGTCGCAGGGCAGCGGGTCTGGCCACCGCTGCTCGTCTACGGATTGCTGTCGCTGGTGCTGGTCGTCGGCCAGGCCGGGTTCTTTCACTCGAAGCCGAGACTGATGGTGCCGGTGCTGGTGATCCTGCTGCCGATGGCGGTTGCGCTGGGGCGGTCTCGGCTCCGGTCGGCGATCCCGGTACTGGCGTGCTACGCCGCGTTCGGGCTGTGGTATGGCTCATACATGATCACGATATGGCGCTTCGCGATCTGATCCATTACTCGGTGATCGGGCCGGAGAACGCTACCATGTGAGATGAATTGGCCGGCTGACTGGCACATACACGGAAGGACATGTGACGGGTATTGCCCCGAATGGGTCGATGCGGTTGCGGTCCCGGAGCGTCCATCAGGGTCGCTTGACGAAGCTCGTGACCCACCGCAGTATAGGAGTGTCGCCAGTTGCGCCTGTTCATGCCCTTGAGCTGAAGACGCATACTGCTGGGGCGCGTTGGCCGGTGTTCCGGCGGCGCTTTACAAGGAGACGATATGGCGAAGGCCCTCTTCGGCCACGTAGGCAGTGCGCCCGACAGGCGCATGCTTGACGAGGTCACCCAACTCCGCGCAAAGGTGCGCGCTCTCGAGTTTGAGATCACGCGGCTCCGCGCCGAAAACGATCGGCTGGCAGCGGCTGCTGCTGAGTCTGATCAGTTGATCCGGCTTGCTGAACCCGCGCTGGCGTGATCAACCGCCCGGCGGGTCGTCCCGCCGGGCGTCGCACGACCGACGGATGATATCGACCAAGGCGGTACACAGCGAGGAGTCGCGCCGACACCTTTTGGTGATCGGCGCATAATGCTGTCGGACCCAGCCTTTCGATTCGCTACTGCCGCGTAGCGTGTTTTGTCCGGTACGTTGGTTCATGTGAACATGGCCGGTGTGCAGTAGCCTCATCAGCAGAAGTCCGGAGTTTCGTGCATCTCAAGAGTCTTACGGTCAAGGGATTCAAGTCCTTTGCCTCAGCGACAACACTGCGCCTTGAGCCGGGGATTACCTGCGTCGTGGGACCCAACGGTTCAGGGAAATCAAATGTTGTCGATGCGATTGCCTGGGTGCTCGGCGAGCAGGGTGCGAAGGCCCTGCGCGGCGGGAAGATGGAAGACGTCATCTTCGCGGGCACCTCCGGCCGGGCACCTCTCGGTCGCGCCGAGGTGACCCTGACCATCGACAATACTGACGGTGCGCTCCCCATCGACTACACCGAGGTGTCAATCACGCGTCGGATGTTCCGCTCCGGGGAGAGCGAATACGAGATCAATGGCAATCACTGTCGCCTTCTCGACATCCAGGAGCTGCTGAGCGATTCCGGCATCGGCCGGGAGATGCACGTTATCGTCGGGCAGGGGCAGCTCGATGCCATCCTGCACGCTAAGCCGGAGGACCGCAGAGCCTTTATCGAGGAGGCGGCCGGCGTCCTGAAGCACCGCAAGCGCAAAGAGAAGGCTCTCCGCAAGCTCGACGCGATGCAGACGAACCTCAACCGCTTGACCGATCTCACAGCAGAGCTTCGTCGCCAGCTCAAGCCGCTCGGGCGGCAGGCCGAGGTTGCGCGGAGAGCAGCGGGTATCCAGGCAGACCTGCGGGACGCCCGACTCCGCATCCTCGCTGATGACCTCGCGACCTTACGGGACGCCCTGGAAAAGGAGATCGCGGACGAGGAAGCTCTGCTGGCTCGACGCGAGGAGATCGAGTCGGCGGCTGAGGAGGTCAATGATCGGCTGACCGGCCTTGAAACCGCCCATGCCGCAGACGCTCCTGTCCTGGCCGAAGCGCAGGAGACCTGGTACCAGTTGTCCGCGCTCCAGGAACGGTTCCGGTCACTTCAGCAGCTTGCGACCGAGCGCCTGCGCCACCTCAGCGCCGCCCCTGAGGAAGAGCGACCCGGTCGCGATCCGGAGCAGTTGGCGGCGGAGGCGCAGCGGGTCCGGGAGCAAGAGGAGGCACTGCGAGCAGCGCTGGAGGCCGATCAGGCCAGTCTCGCTGAGGCAGTGGAAGAGCGGAAGGAGCGGGAGCGGCGGCTCGCGGAGGCGGAACGGGCCCTGGTCGCCGAGGCGAAGGCAGTCGCAGACCGGCGCGAGCGGCTGGCGCGGCTCGCCGGCCAGGTCGAGTCGGCACGGGCCCGCACCACAGCGGCGGCGGAGGAGATCGAGCGGCTCGCGGCGACGATCGAGGAGGCGGAGGCTCGGGCCTACCTGGCCCAGGAGGAGTACGAGATCGCCGCAGCGAGCGCGACCGAGGTCGACCGCGACAACGCCGATCTTGAACTGCGGCACCGAGAGGCGATGGCGGCCAACGACGAGGCCACCGCGACCATGCGCCGGCTCGGAGAGGCGGAGCGGGCTGCGGAGAAGGATTCCGCCCAGTGGAAGGCGCGTGAGGAAGCGCTGGCCATCGGCCTGCACCGCAAGGACGGCGCGGCTGCGTTGCTGGCGAAGGCCGAGACAGTCCCAGGGCTGCTGGGGAGTGTTGCGGCCTTGCTGACCGTCGAGGCGGGCCATGAGGCCGCTCTTGCGGCGGCCCTGGGGATTCTGGCCGATGCCGTGGCCGTGGCGAACATCGACCAAGCCGTTGCAGCCGTCGAGCTGCTGAAACGGGAGGACGGCGGCCGAGCGGCGCTGCTGGTCGCGACGGCCCAGACCGACCGAGCCGTTGGCTGGGGAGACAGGGACCGCCCGCCCCTGCCAGATGGCGCGTTCTGGGCGATGGACCTGGTCCGTTGCCCCGCCGACATGCGGCCTGCGGTGACCAGAGCGCTGTCTGATGTCGTTTTCGTTCCTGATTTAACACTGGCTCGACGGATTATCCTGTATGCCCCTTCGCTCCGTGTTGTCACGCGCGATGGGGACGTGCTAGGCGCCCATCTCGCTGCCGGAGGATCAGGCAAGCAACCAAGCACGATCGAGATCCAGGCCGCTGTTGAGGAGGCGCGCGCCAACCGGGTGGCGGCGGAATCGCTCGTCGAGACCCTCCGGGAGGAGCTGGCAGAGGCCAGGAACGTCGTCAGCGATGCCAAGGAGCGCGTGGCCGCCGCAACGGCGGCGAAGCGGGCAGCGGAAAGCGAGCGGAACGCGGTCGCCCGGCGGCTGGCGGAGCTGGGCGCCGCCGCGAGATCGGCCCGGGCTGAGACCGAACGGATCGCGACCTCCGCTGCCCAGGCCGAGGCTGCCAGGGAGGCCTCGCTGGCCAGCCTGTCGGATTTGGAGGAGCGCCTGCGTGCGGCCGAGGAGACCCCGATTGAGGCCGATCCGTCGACAGCAGAGCGCGACGACCTGGCGGCGGCGTTGCCGGAAGCCCGCCAGCGGGAGCTTGAGGTCCGACTGGCGGTCCGCACCGCCGAGGAGCGGGTCTCAGCGATCGCAGGCAGGGCAGATGCCTTGCTGCGGCAGGCGGTGACAGAGCAGGCGACCAGAGAGCGAGCTGCCGCCCGCCGCGCGGCGAGATCGAGAGGTGCCGCAATCGCGCGGGCGGTCGTCGCCGGAGCGGAGGGCACGTCAGCCCAGCTGGCCGGCTCGATCGTCACAGCGACGGCGAAGCGGGACGCCCTCGCCGCGGCGAGGACAGCCCGGGAGGCGGAACTCGTGGAGGTCCGTGGGCGGGCGAAACACCTTGCCGCGGAACTGGACCGGTTGACCAGCCAGGTGCACCGGGACGAGGTTGCGCGGGCCGAACAGCGGATGCGGATCGAGCAGTTGGAGGCCAGGGCCGCGGAGGAGTTCGGACTGGAGGCCGAGACCCTGGTCGCGGAGTACGGCCCGGCGGCGGAGGTACCCCCGACGGCCGCTGAGATCGCCGCTGCCAGCGCGGCGGGGCGGCCAGAGCCACACGCCGTTCCGTATGACCGGGCGATCCAGGAGAAACGGGCTGCGAAAGCCGAACGCGATCTCCGTACTCTGGGTAAGGTCAATCCGCTGGCCCTGGAGGAGTTCGCGGCGCTGGAGGAACGGTACAAGTTCCTTTCGGAGCAACTCGAAGATCTCAAGGCGACCCGGAGGGATCTGCTGACCGTCGTCAAGGACGTGGACGACCGGATCCTTGAGGTGTTCTCCAGCGCCTTCCACGACACGGCCGTGGAGTTCGAAGAGGTCTTCAGGGTGCTCTTCCCCGGAGGGGAAGGGCGGCTGATCCTGACTGATCCGGATGACCTGTTGACGACGGGAGTCGACGTCGAGGCCCGGCCGCCGGGCAAGAAGATCAAGCGGCTCTCGCTGCTCTCCGGGGGAGAACGGTCGTTGACCGCCGTCGCGATGCTGTGCGCGATCTTCCGGGCACGGCCGAGCCCGTTCTACATCATGGACGAGGTCGAGGCGGCCCTCGACGACGTGAACCTCGGCCGGCTGATCACGTTGTTCGAGCAGCTCCGGGAGCGGAGCCAGCTCATCATCATCACGCACCAGAAGCGCACCATGGAGGTCGCGGACGCGCTCTACGGCGTGACCATGCGGGCGGGCATCACGGAGGTCATCAGCCAGCGGCTGGCGAAGGAAGCCAGAGACCCGCACGCGTACGAGTCGTGAAACCGGGTCGGCCTGACCACCGAGCAGACCGCATGCCAGGATTTCCCCATGGGTGGCATGGAGTATGTGATCATCGCGGCGGTGCTGCTCGCCGTTGCCGTCATCAGCGGGCTGGCATGGCTGCTGCCGCGGCGACGTCGTGCGGCTGGCGAGATCGTCGGACCCCCGAAGGCCCAGGCGCCGGTCGCCGAGTCCCCGGTCGCCGAGTCGCCAGTTGCCGAGGCCGTTGAGGTTCCCGCGCCAGTTGCCGAGGTTGAGGCGCCAGTTGCCGAGGCTATCGAGGTTCCGGCGCCGACCGCCGGCCGCCTGATCCGGCTGCGTTCCCGGCTCGCCCGCTCGCAGAGCCTCCTCGGGCAAGGCCTGCTCAGCCTGCTGTCCCGGGGCAAACTGGACGAAGAGACCTGGGAAGAGATCGAGGAGACGCTCATCACAGCCGACGTCGGCGTCGCGGCGACCGCCGAGATTGTCGGGCGCCTGCGCCAGCGAGCCAAGGTGCTGGGCACCTCCGCTGCGGGGCAGGTCCGCGACCTGCTGGTCGAGGAGCTGGTGGCGGCGCTCGACCCCACCCTGGACCGCTCGATCTCCACGCGGTCCAATGCCGGGATGCCGGCGATCGTGCTGGTCGTCGGGGTCAATGGGGCAGGGAAGACCACGACCTGCGGCAAGATCGCACGGGTACTGATCGCGGACGGCCACAGTGTCGTCCTCGGGGCTGCGGACACCTTCCGCGCCGCTGCCTCCGACCAGCTCGCCACTTGGGGGCGGCGGGTCGGTGCCGAGGTCGTGCGAGGCCCGGAGGCAGCAGATCCGGCCTCGGTCGCATTCGACGCGGTGCGTCGCGGCATCGAGCTCGGCACCGAGACCGTGCTGATCGACACGGCGGGGCGACTTCAGAACAAGATCGGCCTGATGGACGAGCTTGGCAAGGTCAAACGGGTGGTGGAGAAGCATGGACCGGTCAGTGAGACCTTGCTCATCCTCGACGCGACCACGGGCCAGAATGGGCTGGAGCAGGCCCGAGTCTTCACTGAGGTGGTCAACGTCACGGGGGTCGTTTTGACCAAGCTGGACGGTACGGCCAAGGGGGGCATCGTCTTGGCCGTCCAGCGTAGCCTGGGTATTCCGGTCAAACTCGTCGGGCTGGGCGAAGGCCCTGACGATCTCGCACCGTTTGACCCGGAGGCGTTTGTTGACGCTCTCGTTGGCACCGGCGCGTAGCCTCGAATCACCCCGGTCGGCAGGAGCACGTAGGTGACGCAGCAGGAGATCCCGCTTCATGGCGGCAATACGTCCGTGGTGGTGCGGGCCGGCGACACCGTCCGCAGGAACGCTGGACCGTGGACCCCGGCAGTGCACGCGCTGCTGCGGCATCTGGAGTACGTCGGCTTCACCGGAGCCCCTCGCGCCCTTGGGATCGACGAGCGGGGCCGCGAAGTGCTGTCCTACTTGGAGGGAGAGTGTGGGGAGTACCCTCTGGCCCCGCACTGGGTCACGGACGAGGCGCTCGTGACGGTCGCCACGATGCTCCGCATGTTTCACGACGCCCAGTTCGGCTTCCGCCCGCAGCCGGGAGCGGTGTGGCGGTCGTTCGGACCGCCCCCGCCGGACACCGAGGTGATCTGTCACCACGACGCGGCGCCGCACAATGTCATCTGGCAGCCGGACGGGACGCTCGGCCTCATCGATTTTGATCTTGCCTCACCCGGGGCCAGGATCTACGACGTGGCATACGCGGCGTGGACCTGGGTGCCGCTGTTCTCTGACCGGGATTCGTACACCCTTGGCTGGAAGCGGCCGAATCGGCCGCGCCGGCTGCGGATGTTCGCCGATGCCTACGGCCTGACCCCGCGGGACCGTCACCGGCTGGTTCGAGTGATCCGCAAGCGTATCGTCGATCATATCGAGGGCATTCGCAGGATGGCGGCTGCCGGTGACCCGGCGTTCGTCCGGATTGTGCACAAAGGGCACCTGCGGCGCCCGGTGCGTGATCTTCGCTTGATCGACTACGAGCGCCACGTCTTGGAGTACGCCCTCCGTTGACGTCC
>JAFGOK010000020.1 GCA_016926535.1 Micromonosporaceae bacterium
CTGGGGGAGTTGGCTGTATCTTTCACCTGCCCGCAGCCTTCGGGGGCCCGACGTTCCCGTTCCGGTGAGTTGACCGACACTCGTCGAGGTCGAGGGCATGGCCGGCCTGCCCCGATCGTTAGATCGGTCAGGACGCGGCTCCATCAGGCAGCGCCACCGCGAAGCGTTGATCGGTATGACTTGGAGGTGTCTCGGTGGAGGTCACCGTGATGGGCTGGGTACTCACGCTTGCTGTCATCTTCGGGTTACTCGCGGTCGATCTGGCGGTCGGGACACTGCGACCCCACGCGGTCGGCTTTCGCGAGGCGAGCGCGTGGTCAGTCTTCTACGTCGCCGTCGCCCTCGCCTTCGGGCTGGTGCTCGCGACCCAGACCGGGTGGGGCTACGGCGCGGAGTACTTCGCCAGCTACATCGTGGAGAAGAGCCTGTCCGTTGACAACCTCTTCGTCTTTGTGATCATCATGGCGACCTTCGCGGTGCCGAGGGAGTACCAGCAGAAGGCGCTGACCTTCGGCATCATCGCGGCCCTCGTACTGCGGGCCATCTTCATCGCGCTGGGAGCTGCCCTGCTCTCGCTCTTCTCGTTCATGTTCCTGCTGTTCGGCCTGCTGCTGATCTGGACGGCCGTCCAGCTGTACCGGCACCGCGACGAGGATCCGGACGTTGAGAACAACGTTGTGGTCAAGGTCACCCGTCGCCTCCTGCCGGTAACCGACACGTACCACGGCGGGGCGCTCCTGACGAGGGCGGACGGCAGGCTGGTCGCGACCCCGCTGTTCGTCGTTCTGATCACGATCGGCGGCACTGACATCCTGTTCGCTCTCGACTCGATTCCAGCGGTGTTCGGGGTGACCGAGGAGGCGTACATCGTTTTCGTGGCGAACGCCTTCGCCCTGCTTGGCCTGAGAGCACTGTTCTTCCTGGTCACAGGCCTGCTGGATCGGCTGGTCTACCTGTCGAGCGGGTTGGCGATCATCCTCGCTTTCATCGGCGCCAAGCTGATCCTGCACTGGGGACACGGGATCAGCGGCAGCGTCCCGGAGATCCCGATCCAGCTCTCGCTCGCTGTCATTCTGGGGGTGCTGGTCGTTACGACGGTCGCCAGCCTGGTGAAGTCCCGGCGTGACCCGAGCGTCCGGGCGCACGCCGGAGCGGTGACCGGGTCGCCGAGCCGCCAGCCGGCCGAGGAGCCCCAGCAGTAGGCATGGAGCTCGCGAGAACCCGAACCCCTTTCAGCCCCGTAAACTACCGGCCGTGGCGGTGATGGAACCCGAGCAGCGGCCAGGCCGGCGCCGGCAGCGCGATATGACCATTGAGGACATAGCGCGGGTCGCCGGTGTCTCCGGGCCGACGGTGTCGCGCGTGCTCAACGGCAAGTCGGGGGTGTCCGCGGCGACCCGCCAGCGGGTGGAGTCCGTGCTGCGGGAGTACGGCTATCGCCGGCAGGAGGGGCGCGACCATCTCGCCGTCCTCGAGCTGGTCTTTCACGCGCTGGAGAGCCTGTGGGCCCTGGACATCATCTGCGGGGTCGAGCGGGTGGCCCGGGAGCGCGGCCTCGCCGTCGTGCTGACCGAGATGCAGGGCGGGTTCACCCCTGGCCGGGCCTGGACCGAGCGGATGCTGGAGCGAAGGCCGACCGGCGTCGTCGCGGTGTTCTCCGAGCTGACTGTCCAGCAGCAGTCGCAGCTGGCAACCAGGGGGATCCCCCTGGTCGTCCTCGATCCGACAGGGGAGCCGCTGCATCAGACCCCCTCGGTCGGGGCGACCAACTGGAGCGGCGGGGTCGCGGCGACCCGGCACCTGCTGGATCTCGGGCATCGGCGGATCGCGATGGTCTGCGGTCCCCAGGAGTGGCCGTGCTGCCGGGCGAGGCTCGATGGGTACCGCGCCGCCCTGGACGCGGCCAAAGTTGAGATCGATCCGGAGTTGACCCCGGTCGACGTCCTCTACGTCGAAGGGGGTCTGCGGGCGGGGGAGCGGTTGCTGCGCCTGCCTGACCCGCCGACGGCGATCTTCACCACCAACGATCTCCAGGCCCTGGGGGTGTATGAGGCGGCGCGGCGGGCTGGGGTACGGATTCCGCAGGATCTCAGCGTCGTCGGCTTCGATGACCTGTCCTTCACCCAGTGGTCGGGGCCGCCGATGACAACGGTCCGTCAGCCCCTGGTCGAGATGGGGGCGACCGCTGCGGAACTCGTCGTCGCCCTGGCTCGCGGTGAGCGGATCACGCACACCCGGGTCGAGCTCGCGACGACGCTCGTGGTGCGGGAGAGCACAGCACCTCCGTCCCGGGGTCGCGCCATCTGAACTTTTCACCGCCGTCTCTGGCGTACCTCACGCCCCTGGCCTGGGCATATCTGCCGGTTCGGGCCGGGGTGACCCTGACGCTCCGGGACCCATTGCGTCGTGAAAATTTTCGCAACATACTTCGGATATTTTCATTGCCATAGATGAAGTTCCATCGCGCGGGTGGGATCCAGGCTGAGAAAGGGAGAACGCGAATGAGACGACCACTCAAGGTCGTGCTGGCAGCGGCGGCCGTTCCGCTGGTCGCAGCAGCGGTGCTGGTCGCGGCCAGGCCAGCCGCAGCGGCGACGCTGACCCAGATCACGAACTTCGGGACCAATCCGAGCAGTCTAAAGATGTATGTCTACAAGCCGGCCAACGTCGCGGCGAAACCGCCGATCCTGGTGGCCGTGCACTACTGCACGGGGACGGCCTCGGCCTTCGCCAGCGGGATGGCCAGCGAGTTCGTCAGCGGAGCGGACAAGTACGGGTACATCGTCGTCTTCCCCGAGGCGACCCGCAGCGGATCATGCTTCGACGTCTACACCTCCCAGGCCCTGACCCGGAACGGCGGCAGTGACCCGGTCGGCATCAAGTCGATGGTCGACTACGCCATCCAGAACTACAACGGCGACGCCAGCCGGGTGTTCGTCACCGGCGCATCCTCCGGCGCGATGATGACCAATGTGCTCGCCGGCGTCTACCCGGACGTGTTCGCCGCTGGCGCGGCGTTCATGGGCGTCCCGTTCGGGTGCTTCGCGACGACCGGTGGCGCGACCTGGAACAGCACCTGCTCCGGCGGCCAGATGATCAAGACGGCCCAGGAATGGGGCAACCTGGTCCGCGCCGCATACCCCGGCTACTCCGGCTCCTACCCGCGGATGCAGCTGTGGCACGGGACCGCCGACACGACGCTGAACTACAACAACTTCGGTGAAGAGATCAAGCAGTGGACCAACGTGCACGGCCTGAGCCAGACCCCGACCTCCACCGACACCCCGCAGTCGAGCTGGACCAGGACCCGGTACGGCAGCAGCCAGACGACCGCAGCCGTCGAGGGCATCAGCGTCTCTGGGGTCGGGCACTCGCTTCCGACTAGCGGCATGGCCGCGTACGCCCTGGCCTTCTTCGGGCTGACCGGTGGCACGACGAGCGCCTCGCCCTCCACCCCCAGCTCCAGCCCTGCCAGCGTGAGTCCTTCGGCCTCCGCCTCCTCGGTGCCCCCCGCTTCCTCGGCGCCGCCGACCAGCTCCGCCCCGGGGACCTGCAAGGTCACCTACACGACCAACGCGTGGAACACCGGCCTGACCGCCAGTATCACCATCGCCAACACCGGTACCGCGGCCGTCAACGGCTGGTCGCTGGGGTTCACCCTGCCCAGCGGGCAGACCATCACCTCCGGCTGGAACGCGACCTACGCGCCGACCAGCGGAGCAGTCACGGCGAAGAACGTCTCCTACAACGGAACGATCAGCGTCAGCGGCTCTGTCAGCATCGGGTTCCAGGCGACCCATACCGGCAACAGCGGAAAGCCCACCGCGTTCACCCTCAATGGGACCAGCTGCACGGTCGGATAGTCTGAGGCATCGATGGCGGGGAGGGCGGTCGCAGGGCCGCTCTCCC
>JAFGOK010000766.1 GCA_016926535.1 Micromonosporaceae bacterium
CGACCTCGGCGTGATCCTGCTGCTGTTCAGCCTCGGCCTGGAATACACCGCGGGCGAGCTGATCGGCACCATGCGCTCGTCGGCCCTGGCAGGACTGATCGACCTCGGGCTGAACGCCACCCCCGGAGTCGCCGTCGCTCTGCTGCTCGGCTGGGGACCGACGGCTGCCCTCGCACTCGGCGGCATCACCTATGTCACCTCCTCGGGAATCACAGCCAAAATCATGGGCGATCTGGGCTGGCTCGGGAACCGGGAAACCCCGGCCGTGCTGTCCCTCCTGGTGTTCGAGGACCTGGCCATGGCCATGTACCTGCCCCTGCTCACCGCGCTCCTGGCGGGGGTCGGCCTGCTCGTCGGGGCATCGACCCTCGCCACCTCAACCGCGACCATCGGCGTGATCATGCTGGTCGCCCTGCGCCACGGCCAGGTGGTCGAGCGGCTGGTCACCGCCTCCAGCGATGAGGTGATGCTACTCAAGGTTCTCGGTCTGACCCTGCTGGTGGCGGGGATCGCGGAGCGGTTCCAGGTCTCCGCTGCCGTCGGAGCGTTCCTGGTCGGCATCGCACTGTCCGGCCCGCTCGCCCACGCCGCCAGGGAGCTCCTCGCCCCGCTGCGCGACCTGTTCGCCGCGGTGTTCTTCGTGTTCTTCGGCCTCCACACCGACCCGTCGGATCTGCCGCCGGTCGCTGGCATCGCCGTGCTGCTCGCCCTGGCCGGCATCGCCACCAAGGCCGCGACCGGATGGATCGCCGCCGCTGGCGCTGGCAGCGCGCTGACCGGCAGGATCCGCGCGGCGGCCGCCCTCGTTCCCAGGGGCGAGTTCAACGTCGTCATCGCCGGCCTTGTGGTGACGGCCGGCGTCGAGCCACGGATCGGGCCACTCGCCGCAGCCTATGTCCTGATCCTCGCCGTCGCCGGGCCGCTGATCGCCCGCGGCGCCGAGCCGCTGGCCCGCTCGATGCTCCGGATCCAGCGCCGGAGGCGGATGTCATGAACATCACCCCGGGACCCTCGCCCGCCTGGGAGCGCTCGCCCCCGGCTGAGATCCGGGCGACCCAGGCGGTCGGAACTGGCCAGAATCACGCCGACTGGCACCGTATGGCCCGGGTGGGAGCGCGGCCCGAACAACAGCGTGACCGGACCCAGCGGTAATGTGCCAGGCGTGGTGCTGCCCTCGCTGACGAGTTCTGGACCTGTAGTGGCCCAGCGCACGCCACGCTCTCGTTGGCTACAGTCCGCGCACCCGCCGTACCTTGGTGGAGCGGGGATGGCGCAACATACCTGACCGGTGGTAAGGGAAGGCGAAACAATGGGACGCACGGTCGACGTAACGGAGCTCGTGCTGCGTGACGGGCATCAGAGCCTGCTCGCCACGCGAATGGCGCTGGAGGACATGGCCCCGATCTGCGAAGAGATCGACGCCGCAGGCTACTGGAGTGTCGAGTGCTGGGGCGGCGCGACCTTCGACTCGTGCATTCGGTACCTCAACGAGGACCCGTGGGAGCGGCTGCGAACCTTCCGGCGCCTGATGCCCAACTCCCGGCTTCAGATGTTGCTACGCGGCCAGAACCTCCTCGGGTACCGGCACTACGAGGACACGGTCGTCGACCGGTTCGTCGAGAAGTCCGCTGAGAACGGCATGGACGTCTTCCGGGTGTTCGACGCCCTCAACGATGTGCGCAACATCAAACGCGCCCTGGAGGCCGTCAAGCGCACCGGCAAGCACGCCCAGGGCACCGTCTGCTACACCGTCTCGCCCCTGCACTCGGTGTCCGACTTCGTCGACATGGCCCAGCGGCTGGTGGAGATGGGTGCGGACTCCATCTGCATCAAGGACATGGCCGCCCTGCTCAAGCCACAGCCGGCGTACGACATCGTCAAGGGCATCAAGGAGCGCTGCGGCGCTGAGACCCGGGTCCACGTGCATGTGCACTCGACCACTGGCGTGACGCTGGTCAGCCTGATGAAAGCGATCGAGGCCGGCGCCGACGTCGTTGACACCTCGATCAGCTCACTGAGTCTCGGGCCCGGCCACAACCCGACAGAGTCCCTGGTCGAGATGCTGGAGGGAACCGGATTCCAGACCTCGCTGGACAAGTCCCGCCTGCTGAAGATCAAAGAACATTTTGCCCAGGTAAGACCGAAATACTCCGCGTTCGAGAGCAACATCGTCGGAGTCGAGACCGAGATCTTCGACAGCCAGATCCCCGGCGGGATGATCTCCAACATGGAAAGCCAGCTCAAGGCCCAGGACGCTGGCGACAAGCTCAAGGACGTCTACGCCGAGGTGCCGCGGGTCCGCCGGGACGCCGGATACCCCCCGCTGGTCACGCCGTCCAGCCAGATTGTCGGGACCCAGGCCGTGTTCAACGTCCTCATGGGCGAGTACAAGGTCATGACTGGCGAGTTCGCCGACCTGATGCTCGGCTACTACGGCGAGACGCTCGGCGAGCGCAATCCCGATGTCATCGCCCAGGCCATCGAGCACGCCAAGAAGAACCCGATCACCTGCCGCCCGGCAGACCTGCTGACCTCGGAATGGGACGAGCTGCGCGACCGGGCTGCCGCGCTGGCCGGGTTTGACGGCACCGACGAGGACGTGCTGACCTACGCGATGTTCCCGCAGGTCGCGCCAACCTTCCTCAAGAGCAGACCAGAAGGCCCCAAGAACGTCGGAACGAGCGCGGGCAAGCCCGCGAGCGCGGTGCCGCACTCGAAGAACGGCGTCGTCAAGGAACCAGTCCAGTCGCCCGTCGTCTACGACATCACCGTGGGTGAAAAGACCCACCATGTCACCGTTACGCCCGCCTGAAGGGGAGAGAGAGCGATGGTTATGCCTGCGACGAAACCCCAGGCGATGGAGGGGCTGGTTGAAAGCCTCCAGGCCAGCAGAGAGCGCCTGGAGGCCGGAGGCGGCCCGGCCCGGGTCGCCAAGCAACATGATCAGGGCAAGCTCACCGCACGAGAGCGGCTGGACGCCCTGGTCGACCCATCCAGCTTCGAAGAGTCCGGCCTGTTCTCGAAGCACCGCGCGGAGCACTTCGGCATGCAGGGCAAGGAGGTCCCGGCGGACGGGGTCGTCACCGGCGCCGCGACGGTCGATGGCCGGCTGGTGCATGTCGCCAGCCAGGACTTCACCGTCATGGGCGGGACTGCCGGTGAGGTCCACTGCCGCAAGGTGGCCGAGGC
>JAFGOK010000767.1 GCA_016926535.1 Micromonosporaceae bacterium
GTCCAGGCGCTGGGCTACCCGCTGCGCGCGATCACCCCCGCGCTGACCCGCTTCGGCCGGGTGTACGTCATCCAGGTCGACGCCAACGTTCACGCCTGCACCGTCGAGCTGGCCGCCCGAGCCGGCGGCACCGTCACTGTTCCCCTGCCCGCCGAGCGCCTGCAGCGGCAGGCAGCCACGGTCCTGGCCGGAGTCACCGCCGACTGGCCGCCATCGAGCATGACCGCCATCCTCGCCAGAACCCTCGCGTCCGTGGTCGACCTGTGCGACCACCACCGGCTGCGCGGCTCGCGCACCGTTGACCGCCACGATCTCCAGGAAGCGCTCGCCAGCCCGCTGGCGGCCTTCGCCGCCGCATGGTCCGGCACCCCCTCCGATCGGTCAGCGGATCCGGAGGAAACCCCAGCCGAGAGGAGTCCTGAGCGATGATCACCATCGAGCACACGCACGCCGAGGGAACCCTCGCCGCCGACACCAGCCGGGGCGACGGCACCGAGCCGGTCATCCGCGCCACCGACGACGGGTGGCGCTACTCCGACCAGGCCGGCGCCGAGGGGGCCTGGTTCCTGCCCGGCACCCGCGACCAGGACGCCGATTGGGTTCGCATCGAGCGCCTCGCCGACGCGCTGCGCGCAGCTGGCTACGGCGTCGAGGTCCGTGTCGACGACGAGCCGCGCACCCGGGAGGAGATCGAGTCCGACCGGATGGTTTCGCCCGTCGACTGCGTCTGCTCCGCCTGGGTCACCATCCCGACCTTCAACGCGGAGTTCGTCCCAGAACGCGACGTACCGTGCGACGAACCGCCCATCCTCCGGATGACTATCCACCACGACGGCGAGGCGTGCGGCTGCGAGGGGATGTGCCTGCCGCGCGACCCGTACCGCAGCGGCGAGGAGGGATCGGTCGAGCCGTGGACCGAGGTGTGCCTGCTGTGCGCTGACCACGCCCACGAGTACCGCGACCTCCACACCGACGACCTGCCGAAGCCCGGCGTCACCGTGCGGAGCCTGCCATGAGCCCCGCCGACCATCCCCAGACCGGGCCGACCCCATCCGACGAGATGAACATCTATTGCCGAAGGTGCCGGCGGGCGCTCAACACGAGGACCTCGGCCCTGGGCGAGGTGACGTTCCACCACGCCGCCGAACTGCGCGGCGAGGTCTGCGACCACCAGCCCGACCCGGTACCCCTCGCGGAGCTTCCCGGCGCAGTGATGGTCTGCGATTTCTGCAACTCGGAAAATCCTCAGTGGACGTATGTGTGTGGTGACCAGGTCACCGAGTCGCGGCTGGTCACGACCAGGGTCGTTGACCTCGGCGAGTACCGCGATCGGCACACCGCCGCCCGCACCCGCCGAGCCGACACGGTCCCCGGCATCGCCCAATCATGGGGGCAGCGCTGGGCCGCCTGCGAACAGTGCGCCGCATGTCTCGAATGCAGGGATCTCTACGGATTGATCAGCCGAGTCACTGACACCCTGCCCGCCAAGCTCACCCGGGGCAAGCGGCTGCTGGCCACCCGGGGCCGGTTGCACGCGGCCTTCAGCACCGTCCTGGACACCCTCGCCCCCGGGCGCGGGCGGATCACCTCCGAGGCGCCGCTCGGCGTATGGGAACCCCCGCCCAGGTCCGGCACCTAACCGGCGTACCCGCGTATATCGGCTCCGCTCGCGCGGAACACCCGGCACCCGTCGAGCCGCGCAACGGCTCGGCAGCGGCAGCCACCACACCGAAGGCAGACACCAGCAGGATTCGAGGACCGCAGCATGACACCTGATCAGCTCCTCAAACAGATCACCGAACTGTCCGAGGACTACGCCAAAGCCCACACCTGCCACAGCTTCGCCCAGGCCAGCGCGCATGACGCCGAGCGCGCGCACCTCACAGCCAGAGCCGAGTACTGGGACGCGCAGGTTGCCGACCGCTACAACCGGTTGACCGCCGCGCTGAACTCGGCGATCCCGCCGACCGTGTACGCCGCCCTCGCAGCCAGCGGCTGCGTGCGTATCACCAGCGACGGCACCATCGAGTTCCGGGGCGACTCCGACCAGACGACCCGCGCCGTGACGATCCGGATGAGTCCCGTGCAGGCCGTCGCCGCCGGGACCACCCTCATCGCCTGCGCAACGGCGTCCGTGAAACACCTCGGCGGGCACCTCGCCGAGATCCTCCCGTCGATCCCACCATCCCCGCCTGGACCGGTCCTCCGAAGCAGTTGAGCCCGGCAGAGTGCCGGCCACGCCAGCGGTCAACC
Source organism: Micromonosporaceae bacterium (assembly GCA_016926535.1). GTDB lineage: Bacteria > Actinomycetota > Actinomycetes > Mycobacteriales > Micromonosporaceae > JABDRL01. The sequence continues at coordinate 2,254 of JAFGOK010000767.1, forward strand.
CCTGGCGTGGCCGGCATCGCGTTCACGCACAGCGCCGAATGGACGGGCACGCACCCGATCACCCTGGGAACCGAAAACGATCACCGCAGGGGCCGCGCCTCTACCTCGAACGCCTCGATCGGCTCAGCTGGTTCGAGGCGCTACGCGCCGGAGTCGAAGGAGAAAAATCGGGGTTGGACGGTGGCCGGCGGGCACACCCCGCGAGCGAGGCGCGCGCAACCCCGACCGGCCACCTCGCCAGCGGCGAGCCACAC
>JAFGOK010000183.1 GCA_016926535.1 Micromonosporaceae bacterium
ACCCTTCCATGCTTCAAGCTGGAGCGACACGCGGACCTGCACCACTGATTTCTCGAAAGATCTACCCCTTGGAATAGGTCATCTAGGTCGATCAGGAACGCTCGCATGACCTCGGTCTCGCTGCCCGCGGCACTGTGACCGTCTCCGGAGACCAGGACCGCCCGAGCCCTGCCCTCGCGGATCAGGCCGGCGGTCGTGCGCAGCCGCGAGGCCAGGAACGGCTTCGGCTGCTTCCCGCCGGGCATCAGCTGTGCCCCAGACACGATCACGACATCGGCACTCGGGGCACGGGCGACGGCGGTGTACCGGTGTCCGGCCGACGCCGCCCGCAACCAGATCGACGGCCCAACCAGCACGATCATGACGGCGGCCAGGCAGATCGAGCCGAATCGGAACGGGCGCCGCCGTACCCAGCCGAGCCATCGCCCAAGCCGTCGCATCGCCCGTGGTCCGATGCTGGGGATCGTCACCGGAGCACACCTCCCGGCCATCGATTCTCGCAAGCCGACGCAATGAGCAAGTACCGCTGGCGACAACGACCAGGAGCGCCTCTGACCAGCAGCCGCTTTGCGGCGTCCGATGATGGTGCACGAGGTGCTGATCTCCCCGATTTCGGCGAAAGCGACAGAACGGCCGGTATTTGGCAGATGACGCGAGTGTGGGACTATCTGCCCGTGGCGGATCGGCTCATCCTGGTCAACGGCCTGCCCGGCTCGGGCAAGACCACCCTGGCGACGCGACTCGCCCCCGCCCTGGGAGTGCCCCTGATCGCCAAGGATGCGATCAAGGAGGCCGTCGCCGACGTGGTCCCGGCGGCGCCCTCCCGAGCCCTGGGCATGGCAGCCAGCCAGATGCTGTGGACCCTGGCCGCCGCCATCTCCAGCACCGTCCTGCTGGAATCCTGGTGGTTCCGATCCAGGGACCTGTCCTTCGTGGAGACCAGCCTCGCCGAGTGCGGCGACCCGGCGGTGGTCGAGATCTGGTGCGACATCCCCGCCGAACTGTCCATCCAGCGGTGCACCGCCCGCCGCCGGCATCCCATCCACGAGGACACCCTGCGACTGGCTGACCCGACCTGGGAACGAAACGCCAGGCAGGCCGCACCGCTCGGCGTCGGACCGATCGTACGAGTCCCCACCGATCGACCCGTGGACATCGACGCCCTGGCCTGCCGCGTCACCGGCGCTTTCGCCGGGATGCCTGTCGTGCCCTGTCCCAGTTCATGATCGATCGTTGATGACGACAAGACCATCGATCGGATAGGTGACAGACGTATACCTGCATATCAACCACTCCGTACTGTCGGCATCATCGACGACAGGGGAGGCCGCGTGTCGTACGTCCGTGTTCGGATTGGTTTCACCGCATTGGTTGAGGACGACGACTTCGTCCTTGATCAGCTGACCGAGGAGTTGGCCGACGATCTCCGTGAGATCGGTGCGGTGGAGCGCGTCGCGCAGCCGGCAGTGTGCCCGGATTCGAAGGGTGTCGCCGAACTGGTGCTGGGCTCGCTGACCGTACTCGTCGGGACCGATCCGGGCTACGCACAGGCCCTGGTCGATCTGGTGGTGGCGTTCCTGCAACGCAACACCGGGCGCCGCGCCCAGCTACGGGTCGGAGACGTCGAACTGACCATCGACCGGCCGACCAGGGCCCAGACCGCAGAACTGATCAAGACGGCGCAGGCCGCGATCGAGCGGTCTGGCCGGTAATGGGACGGTATGCCCTGCTGCTGGGCACGGTGATCTGTCACGCCGATCGTCGGCTGCAGCCGTTGCCCTCGGTGCGCCAGGATGTTGCCCAACTCAAGGCGCTGCTGGACGGCAGCGGCGGGTTCGACGAGGTCAAGGCGGTCCTTGACCTGCCGGCCGCCCACATGGTCCAGATCGTGGAGGAGTTCTACGGCGCGCGCAGCGCAGACGATCTGGCGCTGTTCTACTACTCCGGCCACGGGGTGCAGCATGACGACGACCGGGAATCGGTGTTCCTTGCCGCGACGGACACCGCCACCGGCCAGTTGCACGCGACCGCGCTCGATACCGACGGCATGCTCCGCCACCTGCTGAACATCACCAAGGCGAGCCAGAAGGTGGTCCTGCTCGACTGCTGCTTCTCCGGGGCCTTCGGCGCGCGTCACCGGTTCCGCGGCGGCTTGAGGCAGGAGCCGCGTCGCGGGCGGCGCGAGCGCGGCACCTTCGTTCTGACGTCCAGTACGCATCTGAAGGCGTCGAAGGCGCAGGGGCCGGATCAGCCGTCGGTGTTCACCAAGGTCCTGCTGAACGGACTGCGCGGCGGGGCGGCGACCGTTGCGGCGGACGACGGGTGGATCACCACGCACGACCTGTCGCGGTATGCGATCACCGAACTGGCCCGGTGCGATCAGAACAAGCCGGTCGAGTCCAGCGAGGGCGTTTCCGAACCGATCCGCCTGGTCCTGGAACCGGGCTCCCAAGCCCCGGGCAGGCCGGCGACGGGCGCAGCGGCCAGTCCGGCCGCCGATGCCCCGTTCGACGCCGACCAGTGGCGCCGCGTGATCGCCTACTACGTCAACTGCATGCAGCGCTCGGCGGTCCTGCAATCGTTCATCGACCCGCGCCGGGATCGCACATATGTCGCTGCCAGGGCTGGAGGTGAGGCCGTACTGACGGCGACCGCCCCGATCCAGATCGGAGGCCGGGCACTCGCCCTGCTCCAGCGGGCGCGAGAGGACAAGAAGGAACTGCGGTACGGGTACCCCGTGGTCGCAGTCCGCCAGGGACGGCGGCGAGATGTGCGACTCGCGCCGCTGCTGATCTGCGATGTCACCGTCGGCGACGACGGCGTGTTGCACCCCTGCCCGCCCCGGCCGAGCCCTGCGCTGGTCGACCACTGCCAGCTGGCGATCGTCGAGGCGGACGAACTCGTTCACCAGGTCGAGCAGACCTTCGTCCCCGGCGACCGGCAGGCCCTGGCGGCAACCGTCGACCTGCTGATGAAGACCTTCGGCCTGAAACCCATGGTCGACCTCGATCCGGCTGCATTGTCTGGCACCGTCCAGCCCGCACCGATCGACCGGGTCCAGAACACCGCCGTGCTCTACATCGGTGGAGCCACGGACGCCCCAGAGCAGCAGCTGGTCGAGGATCTGCGATTCATCGCCAAAAACCCGAGGTCCGTCGAGCGGACCGCGTTGAGCTCACTGGCAGCATGCCCACCGGCGGGCAGCGGAGAGCCGGTGGTCACCGTGGCGCTGAACCAGGTCAACGAGGCGCAGGAGGCGATCATCCAGGCGGCCATGTCCCGGCCGCTGACCGTTGCGCAGGGGCCGCCGGGGACCGGCAAGAGCCAGCTGGTCACCGCACTGCTGGCCACCGCCACGGCGGCCGGGCAGAGTGTGCTGGTCGGGTCCACCAGTAACCAGGCCGTCGACTCGGTCGCCGACCGCGTCACCGAGCAGGTCGGCCCAGGGCTCCTCGTGCGTACCGGGAACAAGGAACGCCGGGACCAGGAACCCAAGTACATCGCCGATATTCTGGCCGCATACCCACCGACCGAGCGGCAGAGGCCGCCGGATACGCGCACCCCCATGGACGAGTTGCGGCTGCTGGCCGCCGAGGCAGCCGAACTGCGGCGAGCATTGGACGAACGACGCCTGGTCGAACGTGATCTGGCAGACCTTGCCGTCGAGCGTCGTCAGGCCCCGGCCGACGCCGTGCGGCTGCCCGAGGACGATCTGGCTCTGCAGCGGCTGGTGTCCCTGACCGATCGGGCGCTGGGCAGCCGCTGGTTTGGCTGGTGGTACCGCTGGCGGCTGCGCCAGTATGGCGTCGCGACCCGCGAGGCCATCGCCGAACTCGCTGAGCGTGCGGTGTTCGAGTTGCGCTGGCGGGAACGCGGGCGCCACCTGGCGACGCTGCCCGCCGCGGAGGTGGCCTGGCGGCGGCTGACAGACCTGGTCGCCACCGAACGCCCAGCCCACAGCGTCACGCTGCTGCATGCCCAGATCGCCCGCCGGGTGGCAGCCGGTGAACGGCTGCTGCGAGAGCGCGCAGACGAGATGGCCAAACCGAAGCCGAACACCTGGGCATGCCTGCCACAGCTGCTGACGGTCCTGCCGGGCTGGGCGACGACCGCCATGTCAGCGCGCCGGCTGTGCAAAGATGCCGCAACGTACGACCTGGTGGTCATCGACGAAGCCGCACAGTGCACGGTGCCGCAGATCCTGCCGATGCTCTACCGCGCCAAACGCGCGCTGATCATCGGCGATCCACGGCAGCTCACCCCCGTCGTCGACCTGCCAGCAGACGAGGACAACGCAGAACGGGTACGGGCCGACCTGAGCAGCACCTGGCTTTCGACCCGCAAACTGACCTACACCGAACACTCCGCGTACGACGCCTTCGCCACGGCAGCCGGTGAGACCTTCCTGCTCAACGAGCACTACCGGTGCCATCCGGACATCATCGAGGTACCTAACCGGGAGGTGTACCAGGGGCGGCTGACCGTGCTCACCGACCCGGCCCGGCTGGCGGCACCAGCCGACCCGGCGGTGCGCTGGCGTGACGTCCCCGGAGCATTCCGACGCGGCACGAACGGATCCGGCCGCAACGACATCGAGATCACAGCGGTGGTGGACGAGGTACGCCAGTTGCGCGCGGCATACCCCGACGCCTCGATCGGGGTGGTCACACCACTGGCCGCCCACCGGCGCGCCCTGGCCACAGCGCTGCGCACCGCCAACCTCGACGACAACCTCCTCTGCGAGACCATCCACAAGTTCCAGGGCAGCGAACGCGACATCATGGTGATCTCGCCGGTCGGCGCACAGGACATCCCAGAGAAGACCCGGGACTGGCTGGTCCACCAGACCAACCTGTGGAACGTCGCCATCACCAGGGCAAAATCACAGCTGGTCGTCGTCGGCGACCGGTCGTGGTGGTCCAGCCAACGTGGACTACTCACCGCGCTGGCAGATGGCAGGGAACCTGACCAGGCCCGCCCAGACGACCAGATAGGACCGGCCGACCTGCTCCACCGCGCCCTGCGCTGCAGAGACATCACCGTCCGGCGAGACGTCACCGTCGCGGGACACCCCGTTGACCTGGTCGCAAGCCATGCCGGCATCGACGTGGCCGTGGTCGTTGACGACCCAGACGGTGACGCCGACGGCCGCGCGCTGCGCACCCTGCTCGCCCGGTTGGACATCGTGCACGGCAACATGCCGGCGCATCGGGCACCGGCGTGGCAGTGCCTGGTCGAGCCAGAGCGGGTCGCCGCGACGCTGGCCAGGTCCCTCCATCAGCTGAGTACCACCGGGCCGGCGGTTGCCGCGAGGCCGAGCGCCGAGGGCAGCACCGACTCGCCCGCCCTGCGTAGGCCAGGAACGGACACTTGATGCACGAGCACTTGTGCCAGGTGTCGACATCTGGGCGGGGCGAGACGATGCCAGAATGAGTGGTCATGGTCGATCCCCGGTTGTCGACACTGGATGAACCCGGGCACCTGAGTGTCGTTGAGGTCGTCGGCGTCGCAGATGATCTCATCGCCTTTGGTCACCGGTACTGGGCCCGAAGCTGTGATGACGACGGGGTTGAGATCTGGTGCCATACGTTGTCTGAGCTCTATGCCTGGGAGGGGGTGCCCTTCGGGCGGGCTCCCGTGGTGGCCGCTGCCGGTGTTCGGGCAGTTCTGGCAGACGAGCGTTGTCCGGCGTGTGGCGGGCCGCTGTCCCTGCGTGACCGAGAGACATTCGAGCGGTACCTGGACGGCACCGCTCCGGAGCACTGCGTCGACTGCGACCACCTGTTCGTCTCCGCGGTCGTCAACCAGAGCAGTGCAGGTGCCGCCCGCCGACGGGCCAGAGACCGCGAGCGAGCGGCCCACCAGCGGGCCGTCGAAGCGGCTGCTGAGCAGTGGGTCGGCCTGGTACGCTCCGGGTGACCCGACAACCCGCCCGGGTCAGCTCCTCGCGGAACATCTCAGCCGCCGTCTCGCTCCTGATTCCTTGGGATATGAACGAGCGTGCGAGTTGATCGGGATTTGCCACGATCTGATCGTCGAAGAGGTCGGTCGGGAGTTCGCCAGTGGACTGCGGACGGTTGACCTGCCCCCGGTACCCGATCGCCATCAGCTTCGGTTCCGGGAGACGATCACCGCCATGGGCACGATGCTGTCGATCGCCCAGTGCGCGACCTTGGTCGGCCGGGCGATTCGCGGCGCGGACAAAGCCAGGCAGACACACCCGCTGGTGCCGCGCGAGAAGATGACAGTCCATGCGGTCAACCGGTTGGTGGGAGAGTTCGATCGGGCCGTTGGCCAAGGGTTCCATGTGGACGCAGCAGCACCAAGCTCGGGATTCGCGTCGGGGTTGAGTGGTCTCACCTCGGTGGTGTTTCGCGTCCTGATGTCGATGGATCCGGGGCAGGCGGACCTCGGCACGGCGCTTGCGCTACTCGAAGTGCCTCTGGGGTCCGGGCCACGGGCCAAGTCGCCGGACCCGGCGGCGACGATACTTGATCGTGAGCTGTGTCGCGATCCGCACGTTGTGTACCGGGCGCTGAAGCGGCAGCAGGAGCTGTCCTGGGACGCCGCCACTGCCAGTGCGATCGATGAGGTGATCGGTTTGGTCGAACGGTTGGAGGCGCTGACAGGAGATTTGCGTACAGCGCTGGCGGCCACAATGTGTGCTGTCGACCGACCTGCGGCACTACTACCAGTTCTTAGCGATTCAAGACTATTTATCTCGATTGGCAAGTACTTGACGGACGTCATGTTGGGTGCTCTTGCTGGAGGGGCGAGCTCCGCAGATCTGTGATGGGCGGCTCAGTGCGCCTGCCAGACGCATGGCCGCTACAGCAGGGTCATCTGCTCGTGGTCTGGCATATTGAAGTGAACCACCCGCATCGGGTCGATCTTCCCAGTGTCGATGATCCGCTGAGCTTCACGAGCATTGCGGACGAAGACCGCTACGTCGGGCGGTAGCCGATGCAACGACGCGGGGCTTGGCCGCAGGATGCCGTACAGCCGACGGCGCAGGTAGACCGCAATACCGTAGGCGTTGCCCGCAGCGGCGTTTGGGCCGTCGAACTCAACCCGGGCAGCCTGGTGCCGCCAGACCGGAGCTGCCACAGCATCACGGAGTTGTCCAAACTGGGTGGCTGACAGTTCGTTCCACCACTGTTGTGCAGCCTGGCGTTCCTGCTGTTCCCGATGCAGCCGGTCACGCTCGGCAGCTTCGGCCTGCTCGCGCCGTTGCCGGTCTTCGACCTCGCGCCGTTGCCGTGCGGCCTCGGCCTCGATCGCCCACTGCCGCTGCTTCTTTTCCCATCGAATCCGGTCAGCAGCCTCTTTGATCTTGCGTTCGCGTTCCTGTTCTTGGCGCTGGACTTCGCGTTGCCGCGTCTCTTCCTCCTGCCGGTGTTGCTCGGCTTGCCGTTCTTTCTCCTCCCGCTGACGCTTCCATGCCTCCTGCCGTTGACGCATCGTTTCGTGCCGAGCTTCTTGGGCGACACTGCGCTGTGTGGTCCCTAAACAACCTGCTAGGAACAGAGGGCAGGCGCCGGGGTTTGGCCACCCGCACCGCGGGGTTGTCGGCCTGGCGGATGAGCCCGTCGGCCACCGCGTGCCGGTAGACA
>JAFGOK010000184.1 GCA_016926535.1 Micromonosporaceae bacterium
AGGAGGTCGGCACTGGTCGCGTCGTGCTCGCCGATCACCGTTTTCGGCGGATCGAAGAAATCCCGGACGCTGCTGCCCTCGCGCAGGAACTCCGGGTTGAAGGCGACCCCGAATTCAACACCGGCCGTCTTGCCCGACGCTGCCTCCAGTATGGGAATCAGCAGCCTGGTGCAGGTCCCCGGCAGCATCGTGCTGCGGAACACCACGGTGTGCCACTCCGAGCGCTCGGCGAGCACGGCGCCGATCTGCTCGGTCACCCGTTCCAGGTAGGCGGTCGACATGCTGCCATTGGGGGCGCTCGGAGTACCGACGCAGACCAGGGAGATCTCACTGGAGGCGACGGCCTCGGCGAGGTCGGTCGTCGCGACCAGTGCCCCGCTGCTGACAACCTCCGCCGTGAGGTCGCCGATCCGCTCCTCGACGACCGGGGCGCGGCCCTGGTTGATGAGGTCGACCTTGGCAGCACTGATGTCGACGCCGATGACCTGATGGCCCTGGCTGGCCAGGCACGCGGCAGAGACCGAGCCGACATACCCGAGGCCGAGAACGCTGATCTTCATACGTTTTCCCCTGTCGCGGAACCGGGATACCCGCGCGAGTGACCGCGGTTTCGGATGGTGCGAATCGTTCGGCGCAGCACCGGGCCTGCTGGCGAGGAGGCCAGGGCAGCGGCCAGCGATCGGCTGGCGGTCCGCAGTACCCGGCTGGCCTGGCAGCGGGTCACCACTCCCTGGCAGACCACGGTCTCGCCGGTCTTGGCCCGCCGCTTGTAGTCGTCCTCGCCCCGGCCAAGATCGATGCGGTTGAGGCCGAGAGCGGGTGCCGCCAGTACCATCTCGCGCAGCAGCATCCAGCCAGGGGACAGCCGGGCGAAGGCCGGGTCGTAGACCGGGAACCACCAGTGCAGGACCGGTCCGGAGCGCAGGCCGAAGTGCGCCGCGATGAGGTGCTCGCCGGCGTGCAGGGTCGACAGCAGGCCGCCGAAGGCGGGGTCACGAGTGTGCAGCAGGTCGTGCAGCAGCGACACCCGGCCAGCTCCCGCGAAGTAGTCGCGTGCCCCGGTCCTCGCGTACTGTGCCCGCTTGAGCGCGATGAGGTGGTCCAGCGCCGTGGCATCGTGGCTGGTGGGCGTGAATCGCAGCGAGCCGTACTGCCGCTGGGCCTTCACCGCGTCCCGCCGGGCCTGCTTCAGATGCTCCCGGCCGCTGCGCACGACGCGACCGAGGTACCCGTCGAGTCCGCCGGTCACGTCGAGAAAGGGAGAGATCCGCTTCGACTCCACCCAGGGAAGCACCCCGTCGCAGACCTCCACCAGGTGGTCGAAGGTGAACCGGCGGATCCCGCCGGTGAGGAGTAGCGGCAGCGGAAAGGCCGATCCCGGAGCGAGAACCGGCCCCTGGAAGTCGGCTGCCGGCCATCCGGCAGGGCGCAGCGTCGCGCGCGTTCTGTGGCACGGCAGCAGGGCCAGCACCTGGCCGGCGTTGCCGCGGCCGACGGCGACGAGCACCGGATGAACTCTGGCGTGGAGCGCCTGCGCGAAGCCCGGGTGGAAGTACGGGCTGTCGAGGAAAGGGTTGGCGGACCGCAGCCGGTGCCAGGTCTCGAGGTCCTCGCCGGTCAGCCGGTCCAGGGAGACGAGGTCGACGTTGGTGACGAGGTCGTTCGTGTGATCGTTCATCAGCGCAGTCGCTTGACGAGGCGCGCCGCCGCTGTGCGCAGCCGCTGCTTCCCGGATGGCGTGCTGTCGAGGACCCGGGTGATCCAGGCCAGGTCCAGGTCATACCGCAGGCTGGTTCTGGGCTGGAGCCAGCTGTCGCGCCTGGCCCGACCGCCGTCGCTGGTGTACACCCGAGTGATCCTGGCCTGGCGCAGCCGCCGCAGCACGGTGCGGTCGTAGGAACCGAACGGGACGGCAACGGCGTCGACCGGCTGTCCGGTGATCTCAGCAAGCACCTGGCGGGCATCGCCGAGCTCCTGGCTGGCCTGCCGTTCGTCGAGACGCCGCCAGTCCCGGTGCATCCAGCCGTGGGAGCCGATCGACATGCCGGAGGAGACGAGCTGGCGGACCCCCTCGTGATCGAGCCGGCCCGGCTCGCCGAGCCGGCCTGCCAGTACGAAAAACTCCGCCGTCAGCCCGCGCTCAAGCAGCAGCGGAAGCGCTATTTCCACATCGGACGCGAAGCCGTCGTCGAGGGTAAGGTGCACGTCGGCTCGATCGACGATGGCGTCCAGGACCTGTTTGAATTGTCCGATGGTGATCCACGTGGGATTGGGTGGTCCGTCGTGGTAATGGTGCGCTGGGTTGATGCGGTGCGCTGTGAGGTTGACGATCGACGAGTCGTTGCCGAACAATACCTCACCGTCCGTAATCGACTGGTTCATTGCCGTGACCATTGTGGGGCTGTTCGGCTCAGGCGCCACATCGGTAGATCGGTTAATTTACCTATCTGGAATTTAGCGGCGCGCTGGGGCTGAGGAGTCGATTCTTGTCAGTATTTTCACGATTCGGGCGCCAGTTATCGAGGTAGTCTTCTGTCGCACTGGGGAGTTGAAGTCAGACAGGGAGTTGCCGTGGACTTCTGGGACCTCACAAAGCTGCTGGTCCGGCGTTGGATGATCGTACTGCCGCTACTCATCCTGTCGGCCGGCCTCGCGGTCCTGGTCACGACCCAGGTGCGGGCGGAGTTCACGGCGACGGCCTATGTTCAGCTCGTGCCTCCCGTGATTACCGAGAGCGATCCGGATCGGGCCACTGTGGACCAGCGCAATCCCTGGATCGGCCTGGGGACCGAGGCCCTGGGTAACGCGGCGATCGTCATGGTCACGGACAGGCAGTTCGTCGAGGAGCTGGTACTGGCCGGGCGCAGCGACTCGTTCACGCTGACGATGAACGACCGCAGCCCGATGGTCGTCTTCGAGGTGGTTGGAGACTCAGAGGGGCAGGCGAGGCTCACAGCGGATCAGCTCATTGACCGGTTCACCCGGAGCATCGCGACCCTCCAGGGCGCCGATGGAGTCTCCGCCTCCGACCTGATCACCGCTCGCCGGCTTGATCTTGGTAGCAACGTCGTGAAGTCAACCTCCAAGACAAAGCGGGCGTTTGTTGCGGTGCTCGGCGCGGGCGGGCTCATCAGCATCGCCGTGACCATCGGGATCGACGCGTGGTTGCGGTGGCGTCGTCGACGGCGCAGCGGCCAACTCCCGGCGAAGCCCTCCAGCCAGGTCGTCCCTGGGCAGAAGCCCCCCGGCCAAGCTCCAGGGCAGGAAGGGGCCGCGGGCGCTGCCCCCGACGTGACAGTTGTTCTCCCGGTAACGATGCCCTGACCGTGGCTGCGACAACCATCCATGTGTCGGACTGGGAACCGTCGCTGGCCTTCGACCAGACGTACGTCACCCGCCGCCGGCCGACCTACATCGATGCGGCCCGGGCGCTCGGCCTGATGCTGATCCTGCTCGGCCTGGTGCCGGCGCGATTGATCGTTCCTGGGATGACCGATCTCGGGCGGCCGGGCCTGCTACTCGGTTTTCTGCTGTTCTGCTGGTGGGGGCTGGTGCGCTTCAGCCCGCAGCTGGTGATGACCGGCCGGCAGCCCACCCGGTGGTCCCTGCTGGTTTTCATGGTCACCGTCCTGATCTCCTACGCCATGGGGCTCCTGCGTGGACTGACCACGATGGAGGTGAATTCCGCTGACCGCGTGATGCTGTTCTTCTGCGTGTTCACTGGGGTCGCGCTGACCGCGGCGGACGGTATCCCCAACTGGCTGCGGCTGCGTGGGGTGCTGCGGGTCCTCGTTGGCGTCGCCACGATCGTCAGTGCCATCGCGCTGGTGCAGTACACCCTGAATCTGGACATCACGCGGTATCTGGCCATTCCCGGGCTGGAGGAGAAGGGCTGGGTCCCGGGTTTCGAGGAGCGGGGCGCCGGTGTTCGGGTGGCCAGCACGACGACCCACTACATCGAGCTGGCCTCCTACCTGGCGATGGTGCTGCCGTTCGCCATTCACTTCGCGTGGTTCGGGCACCGGCCGCACCACCGGCGGCTCGCGCTGGGCTGTGCGGTGCTCATGGCCGGGGGAATCGCCGTGACGATTTCACGCACCGGGGTCCTGGCTGCTGCGATTGTGCTGATCGTTCTGTTCTGCTGCTGGACGTGGCGGATGCGGTACACCATGCTGGTCTGGTCGTTCGGGCTGCTCGCCGCTGTGATCGTTGCCAGCCCTGGCCTGGGCAGGACCCTGCTGCACCTGTTTGACGACCCCTCGTCAAACCCGGCGTTCACGGTCCGCCAGGAGCGGTATCCGATGGTGTTCGCCTACGTCGCCCAGCGCCCCTGGTTCGGCCGCGGGACGGGTACCTGGGTGATGCCGCAGTACCAGGTGCTGGACAACCAGTGGCTGGTTACCCTGGCCGCCAACGGGATCGTCGGGGTCGTTGCGCTCGCCGCGGTGCACCTGACGGCCATCGTGCTCGCATGGCTCTCCCTGCGGCGGTCGCAGCGGGCAGAGGATCGCCATCTGTGCGCCGCGCTGATCGCGACGCAACTGCTCGCCCTGGCGGTCGCGGGCACCTTCGACTCGCTGAGCTACATGACCTACTCGACGACGATGGCGGTGACGGTCGGTATGTGCGGCACCGTGTGGCGGCTGACCCACCCGGCGCGGGCCGTCCGTACCTCGACCACCCGCTGGTTCCTGCGATGATGGGTCACCCCACGGGCTTGAGGGTGCGGTCCCAGACGTTGCTGGTGGCCTGGGCGACCCGGTCGCAGTAGACCCATGGACCGTAGGCGCCCCCCTTGGCGGAGAACAGCGTGCTGAAGCGGTTGCCAACGACGCGGTAGCGGCTGCTGGATTCCTCCGGGCAGTACAGGGTGTACGCGCCGCCGGCCAGCAGGTTGCCGGAGACCAGGACGTCGGAGTTCTCGGTGGGGTGGCTGATGATGGCGGAGGTGCCACCGGGATTGAAGATCGTATTGTGCCGGATCGTGATGCGCGATCCCCCGGCGAGCTGGATCCCGTCGGTGTGATCCGACCCGCCCTCGTAAGGGCTGTGCACGTAGGAATCGAGCACGCTTGCCCCGCTGTCGATGTCGAAGCCGTTCTCGCAGTCGTGGATGTGCACCCTGCGGGCGGTGAAGCCGTAGTAGCCGATGCCGGTGCCACCGGTCCGGAGGCAGTTGATCTCGACGTCCTCGACCAGCAGGCCGCCCCCGGTGTAGTTCTCGCTGAAGCTGCCGATGACGTAGAAGTCCTTGCAGCTGATCCGGGATCGGCGGATGGTGACATCCCGGGCCTTGATGGTGACGCAGCCGCGGATGTCCTTGCCCTCGATGACCTCGCCCCGGCGGGTGATGGTGAGATCGCCGGTGACTACGGTCAGCTTGGTCCCCGCCGGTACTCCGGTGTTGGTCTCGTCGGGGAACCCGCAGCGGCTGGGGTCCGGGGCGCAGTTGGGACGGCTGGCGGCGGCGGAGGCAGCGGCAGAGGGATCGGGGGAGGCCGAGCCCAACCCCTGGGTCGACGGGGCTGGCTGGCTGTCTGACGGCTGGGCTGACGGGCCACTGCCTGAAGCCGACTGGCTGCCACCTGGCCGGCCGGCACTGTCGCGGTCGGAGGGACTGGCGGTCAGCATCACCACCGCGACGGCGACGGCGATGATGCCTGCGGCCAGGGCGGCCAGGATCGCTGCTGGCCCGAACCTGCGACGGCCGGTCGCAGGAGCGGGCGAGGGTTGCTGGCCGGGCTGGCCAGCGGATGGGCGGTTGGCGGGCCACTCGTTTGGGGGCTGCGGTGGTGCCATGGATCCTCCTCCCGGTTCGCGGGGTCCATCACGATGAGGCTAGTCACTGGCGGGATGCGGCACCATTCGAGCGACCGGCAGTCAGGCGACCGGCAGTCAGGCGACCAGCAGCTCCGCGTTCACGCCCAGGTCAGCGAGCGAGGCGGCGACCTCCGACCGGTAGGCCGGGTTGGTGATGATCACCGCTTGGGGCGCGAGGTCGGCAAGGGACGCTGGCGGGTCGACGCGATGGGCGGTGATCGGCAGGTAGCGGCCCCACTTGCGCGGATTGAGATCAACGACGGCGGAGAGCCGATGAGCGCGATCGGTGAGGGTCAGGAACTGCACGGCCCGGGAGCCGGCCCCCCACAGCACGGGCTTGGCCCCGCGATCGGCGAGGTCCGCGATGCGCTGCTGCCACAACGCCCGCTGCTCATGGTGCCGGGCTCCGAAGCCGGCGAGAGTTGCCAGCTCCTCCGCGGGGTGCGGCGGGTTGACTGGCCCGTTGCACCGCAGCGGCTGGCCGGACCAGGCCTCCCGGTTCACCGAGATCTCGATAAACCGGAACATGCCGTCGAAGAGTGTCCCGGTGTCCTCCACTCGCCACCCGGCCCGCTCGGCGATCCGGAACAGGGAGGAAGCGCCGAAGTACGAGACATGGGGATAGATCACTTCCCAGCCAGCCGTCGCCAGGTCATAGCACGCGTCCGGCACTTCGAAGTATCCGAAGACCGGCCGATCGCCCGCCTGCTCTCGCAGATCGACCAGGAACTCGAACGGATCATCGAGGTGCTCGATCCAGTGGCGGGAGGTGACGAGGTCGAACCGAGGCAGATCCCGCCCGCGGGGGGCGAATCCGGAGTGGAAGGACGCTCCGGACGGATCTGGCCCGGTGCTGCCGGCGTACATCGCGTCGTAGCCGACCCCGGTGCAGCCTGCGGCGTGGCATAGCTCCCTCAGGAATTCCCCCTGCCCGCAACCGATGTCGACCACCCGGCGCCCCGCGAGGGCGTACCTGCCCGCCAGATGCCGGACGAGGTCCGCGGAGAAGGACTGGAACGCGGGGGAGTGGTGCAGGTTGGTGTCCATCGCCGTGTCGTAGGTCATGATCGATGCATCAAAGGCCAGGTTCCGCACGTACGCGCAGCTTGGGCAGTAGCCCAGCAGCATGCGCCCTGCGGGACTGGCAGCGGCTGCCGCCGCCTCCGGCCAGTGCACCCCGCAGAGCACCGGGATGTCCCCGAGATCGGTGAACGGCTCCAGCGCAGCCTGCCCGCACGCGTCGCACAGCCGGTGGGACACCTGGCCTTCGGTCCTCATGGGCATTGGCCCGCCTTCCTGTCGTGTGGTCGCCGGTTCGCTCGTTTGCTGGTCACCCGAGGTCACTCGATGCTCGTTTGCTGGTCACCCGAGGGCAGCGACGATCTTGTCGCAGAAGAACGCCTCGGCGTACCTGGCGCGGCACTCCATGCCGCGTAGCCGAGCCAGTCCGAGGAAGACCTCATCGTCCCACCAGTCGTGATGTTTCTGGGACGGGTACGAGGTGTGCAGCAGCTCCACCTTCCGCCGCGCCACCGCTTCCGACATCGGTAGGTACAGGTTCGGCCGGCCGAAATCCCCGTCCCACTTCGGGATCTCGTAGTACAGCACCTG
>JAFGOK010000768.1 GCA_016926535.1 Micromonosporaceae bacterium
AGGCATGAGTTTCACGGGGAATGGAACTACACAGTTGAGGGCTCAGGAATCCGGAAAGAATCTATCTAATTTAAATACGTTCCCTAATCGGAAGCACTCGGAATGCTACAAAAGTACGATAGGATCATGGATTGTCGATACAATGGGTAAAGAACACAGGCTCACCGTACTGGCCGGCAACATTCCAGCCTACGCGCTGCGACTTACAGACGTGGCTTTCTGATCGACTCGGAGCGCCGGTTCTTCCGCCTATCAAGCGGCAACATCTCGTCTCTCGGACGCTATTGCGCCAATTCTCGGAACCCTATGGGAAGGTCGGAACCTATCGCCTGGAGTGGAGGGCTTACTCGGAGAAGAAGCCGAAATCGTGCGGTTACCTCACGGACTGGACTCCAGCCTTCTCAGGCGAGATGGAGAGGGTTTGGCAGCCGATCGAGAACCGATTCCCGAGTGCGATCAAAGCCGTCAAAGATGGCGTGATAACCAGCAAGCCCCAACTGTTGATAGTACTTAAGCGTATGGCGGCGGTCCATCATCTTCGGAGCTTCCGTACGCGCTATCTGGGCCAGTTCGCAGCCGATAAGGCTCTAGCCGATTCCTTGGGGCGCCTAACCACCAACGATGCCGTCGTGGAGTACTTGTCTTCAGAGTTCCGCACCCGAAACGGCACGGACCCGACAAGCGAGGCAGACCTGCGTGCCGCCCTAGTTGATATTGCGAAAGAAGATGCGAGCTGGGATCCCGTCCTGAACTTTCGAAAGAAGATGGACGAATCCTTCGTCGACTTCAAGAAAATATTCGAAGCCTGCGACATTGAGATTCTTAAGGCGCCAGCAGATCGCTGCTTCATCTTAGGAGACACGCCGGTAGATCTAGATGTGCCGAACCTGCGTCGACGTGACGTCCATCCAGATGCACGACCCTTGTTTGAGGCACACACCGTCTGGTTTCCGATACACAAAGATTATTGCCTCAGGTTTCCCGCAAAGCGAACTGACTACGTTTCGATCGGGGGCCGTGAGGTCGATAAGATTAACAAGCGGCAGATGACAAATGCGTACAGGTATGTCTACTTCAATCCGGATGTGCATGTGCACCGATTCGTGGAAGAGAAGGCGTCATCTTGGAGGGTAGCTGTTCACCCGGGGTGGGTGAATGTTGTTGATCATCATCCGAGTGGGTGATGCCACGGGTTCGGGCAGGCTGACGCGCCGATCGGCCGCTGCGGGCGTGATCGGTGTATATCGATCCTGGGTGGTGGTGTTGGCGGACAGGTAAATGTCCTGGCGTTGGACAGCTATGTGTCCGGCGCGCGGACAGGTATCTGTCCATCTGGCCGCGGAGTACTACGACATCGAAGACTGTAGAGCACCTCGGGGTTGAGCTTCGCGGCTTGCGGGTTGTGGTCGGAGTACAGCAGTCCGCTGACCCGGAGTGCCCGCTCGTGGTCGAGATGGCCTTCACGCCATTGGGCGTAGCTGGGCTCGGGCATGTCGGTGTACTCGTTGTTGTGCAGGACCAGGGCTGCCAGCAGCACGTTAGCCTGCTCGACGTCGAGCGGCTGGTTCCAGCGGACGGTGTTTTGAATCCGGCGGTACTGGTCGCCGGTGAGCACGTCGAGTCGGGGCGTGACAGTGTAGGTATTCGCGGCGACCCGCCGCAGCGCGACCGGGCCGGCCAGCGCCGGAACGGTGACGGCCTGCTCCAGGGCCGTCGTGGCGCGTTCCAGGGTCCAGCCCAGAGCCTCGGCGAGCTGGTCGGTGGCCAGGGGCGCGGTCGCGATGGCCAGCGCGGTGAGGACCGTCAGCACGTCAGTGTCCGGGGTGTCGGCCGGCTCGGCCTGGTCGTGCTCGGCGTGCAGCCGACGATGGTGCAAGACCGTGTCCAGGCCGGAGACCAGGTCCGCCGGGTGCATGTCGAGAAGGCGGGCGACGTCGACGACCAGCCGGGCGGGCAGATGGCCCAGGTGGCCGGGGCCGTAGTCGGGCAGCAGGTGCGGGTGGACGCCGAGCAGGTCGCCCAGTTCCCACAGCGACAGGGCGCTGGCGTGCAGCCTCCGCTGGAACTCGTCGCGGTCACTGCCCACCGGTACCGCCGTGAGCTGGGTGGTAACGCCGGTAACGCCAGTGCAGGTGCGCAACCAGCATCGGGTCGAGCGGATGCAGCGACAGGCCCCGCTCGGCCAACCAGCCGTGCACGCGGGGGCTCAGGCCGGCGTCGGCGCCGTGGCGGCACGGGTCGCGGTGCATCCAGGGCGGGTCGAGGTTGAGCCACTCGCAGGTCCGAATGATCGCCTCGCGCAGTGTGCCGGTGGCCGGACGGGTCCGGCTGGCGTCGGGTGGGATCGGAAACAGCTGCCACCCGTCTTCGTCGGTACGGTCCATGCGGTACGCGTAGTGGGCGGCGAGGATCGGGCGGGCGTGCTCGGGGATCACGACGGACCCGGCGCAGGGGATCTCGGTGATGCCGACCCGGCGAGCCATCTGGGCCTGGTAGTCCGGGTAGCTCATCCACTTGGGCGGGTTGTGCTGGTGGCGGGCCGGTTCGTAGAGCACGGAGCCGTCCTCGGCCAGGTCGGTCAGCTGCCAGCAGGTGAAGTAGGCCGGACCCTGGTTGAGGTGCAGCGCCAGCGCGGTCAGCGCGGCGTGGTCGGTGCGCGCCATGGTCATCAGGCTGGCGCTGACCTGCGGGGTCAGGTCGCCGCGCAGCCGGGCGGCGGGGTCCGGGCCGAGGGCCTGGGTGTCCCAGCGCAGCAGGATGCCGGCCAGGAACAGTGCGGCCTGGATCGCGCGCAGCCGGATCAGGGCCTCGACGGCCGGGCGGGTGCCCGGCATCTGCTCGCGCAGCAGGTGGACCAACCCGTGGCCGATGTCGTCCAGGCGCAGCGGCTGGACTTCCTGTAGCAGGTCCGGCCACCCGGCCTGCGCGGATGCCGCATCGGTGGCCGCGGCGGCGGAGGTCCGGCGCTGGCGTCGCTCGGCCAGCCACTCGTCGACGCGGGCGGCGGTGGTCTGGTACAGCGCGTCGACCCGGTCGAACTGGGCCGGGGCCAGCAGCCGGGCGCACGCGGCGCGGAAGGTGGTGAAGTCGGCTGCGGGCAGGTCCGGCCAGGTCGGCTCGGCCGGGACCGGTGGGCGGGGCCGGCCGTCCCGGTGCCGTCGCTGGGCGGCGGTCAGCCCGCGGGGCGGTGGGGCAGGCGGGCGGGTGCGGGGCCAGGCCGGCGGGCCGGGCCGGTCGGGCGGCGCCACGGGCAGGATGCGGGGCAGGTCGGCCAGGTGCACGAGGAACACCGGGCGGCCGGCGTCGGCCAGCCGGGTCTGGAGGCCGGTGGTGTCCTGCTCGCCGCTCCAGACCAGCCACAGCCGGGTCCGCCGGCAGCGGCGGGCCAGGGCGACCAGGTTCAACACCGCCTCGACGGGGACGGCGTGCGCCCGGTCGAGCACGAGGTCGCGGACGTCCAGGGCAGCCAGCCACGCCTGCGCCAGCGACCAGCACTCACCGGCCAGTTGGCGCTCCTGGCGCAGCATCTCCGGGTTCTTACCCAAGGCAACCAGCAGGTCCAGGCCGAGTACGGCCCGATCGGTGGCGCCGGGGGTGGGTCGCAGCACCGCGCGGCCTTGGGCGGGGCCGCCCAGCTGGGCCAGGTACCCGACGGTGGCCGCACTGTCGTCCCGGTTGTCGATCATCAGAACCTGCGGGGCGCCGAGGCTGTACGGGTCGGCGCGCATCCGCGCAATGACGGCCTGGTGCTCGCCCCATCCGCCCGGGGCGGAGGACCCGTACGACATGGCGGTCAGGCCACCCCGCCGCCGAGCAGCAGGCTCGCGTTGGCAACCACCTCCGGGTTGACGCCGGGCAGGTGAGTCTCGGCGCACAGCTGCGCGGCGGTGTGGGTGAACACCGCCCAGTCACGCATCGAGCCGTGCGCGTAGGTGTCGTCGATGTCGCGCAGCAGCGCGTCGTCGGTCTCGGCGTAGATCGGGTGGTAGCCGCGCATCAGGACGGGCACCTGGTCGGTGGTCATCGGCCGGAACGGCAGCCGGCGGAAGATCCGCGAGCGCAGCATCGGCTCGCGGGAGAGCACCTCCCAGCAGCCGTCCCCGCCGACGTACAGCAGCGCGAAGCGGGTCTCGGTGTGGTCGTGCAGGTGGCGCAGCAGCTCGATGCACTCCCCGTT
Source organism: Micromonosporaceae bacterium (assembly GCA_016926535.1). GTDB lineage: Bacteria > Actinomycetota > Actinomycetes > Mycobacteriales > Micromonosporaceae > JABDRL01. The sequence continues at coordinate 4,178 of JAFGOK010000768.1, forward strand.
CAGGCGCTGCGCCTCGTCGACCACGACCAGCCGGGGCGGGCCGGCCAGCAACCCGACCAGGTGATTGATCAGGTAGAAGCGGTTGCGGGAACTCGACGGCGGGGTGCCGGTCAGCGCGGTGACCAGCTCGGCGGCCACCCGCAGCATGGTCGGTTTGGACGGAAACGACAGCGAGCAGGTCGACACCCGGTGCGTACCGGTGTCGCGCAGCCGTTCCAGGTTGGCCTGCACTGCGAAGGTCTTGCCGACCCCGGCCGGACCGTGGATCACACCGGTGGCGATGTGGGCGACCAGGTCGTCGACGATCCGAGCCGACAGCTGGAACTGGCTGGTGACCAGGGTGTTGGCGCCTTGCAGGCCGAGGAAGTGTCCGGGCATCAGGATCCGTCCTCCGGCGGCGTCGGGTAGGACTGGCCGGGCGGCAGCGCGTACGGCTCGACCAGGCCCAGCAGGCTGGCCGACGCCCGCCGTCGCAGCGCCTCGTCACCGCGTTGGCGGGCGGCCTGCTCGTCGGCGGCCTCGGGGACCAGCCGGGACTCGGCCTCGGCGGTCTGCCCGTCGGACAGCGCCGCCAGCTCTACCCGGGCGCGGCGGCTGGCCCGCCGGCGGGCGGCGGTCAGCCGCTTGGTCTCGGCCTTGCCGTGCTCGCGGAACGCCGCGACCTGCTCGTCGGACAGGTGGCCCTGCGGGTAGGCGGTACACAGGTGCACGTCGTTCAGGTACACCTCGACCTGCCGGTCGTCGTGGGGCATGTACCGCACCTGCACCAGCTGCCCGCCCCGGCCGTGCAGCTCGGGCGCCACGTAGGACAGGCCGGCGTGGCGGACCCCGTCCTTCTGCACCACCCGGTCCTCGCCGGCCAGCAGCAGGTGCCGCAGCTGCGCGGCGTCGATGCGGTGCAGCGCGCTGGGATCCTGCTCCCACGCCTGCACCGGGGTCAGCCCATCGAGCATCGAATGTGGTCGCTCGGTGTTGTACCAGGTCACCCACGGGATGAACCGCTCGACGACGAACCGCTCCAGGCGCATCGGCCCGACCGGGGCGTGCTCGGCGGCCTCCTTGTCCCGGGCGGAGTCCGACAGCGGCCCGTGCAGCCGCCCGGCGGCATCCCGCGGGCCCTTGGTGTAGCCGGGCAGCCCGCACAGCAGGGTCTGCTCGATCGTCTGATGCAGTCGCTCGATCTTGCCCTTGCGGTGCGGGGTGAACCCGGGTAACCGGTTGGGATCCACGCACAGCGCGGCCAGGGCGTCCTTGACCGCCTCGGCGGCGAACTCCAGCCCCCGGTCCACCCGGGCGCCGGCCGGCACCGCACCGAACGGACCCCGGTCCGGATCGTGCACCAACGCCATGCGCAGCGCGGTCAGCACCGTGGCGGTGCTGGGGGTCAGAGTGATCGCCCAGCCCAGCAGCGCCCGGGTACCGTCGTCGACCACGCTGGTCAGCCACGGGCACACCGCACGACCCCGAAGCGGCAGCACCAGAATCGGCAACTGCTTGTGGTCCAGCTCCCACCACTGGTTACGCGGCGTCCACGGCCGGGTCAGGTACACGTCCGCCGCCCGCCGCCCGGCCTCGCCACTGGCCCAGTACGCCCGCTCGGCCGGCGTCATCTCCCGGGCGTACGCGCGGCGCAACGTCCGACCGGTCACCGCCGGCGCGCCGCCCCATCCGTCGATCAGGAACTGGGGCACCGGAACCCCAGCCGCAGTGGGCTGGCCGGCCAGCACCGCGGCGCGGACCCGCTCGATCGCCGCGACGTTGCCCCGGTAGAACGCATACGCCTCCCGGTCGACCTTGCTCAGCCGGTACCGCTCCGGCCGTTCCGCCCGGGTCTGATCGGCACGCGCCAGCCAGCGTCGCACGGTGCGCTCGTCCACCCCGCACCCGGCGGCAGCCACCCGCACATGCGCCGCCGTCAGAGTGTCGGCTTCTCGCAGCTGCACCAACCTGGTGACCGTGGCCGCCCGCTGCTCGGCGCCTGTCTGCCGGGGCACCGCAGGTCACCGGCCCCGAGCCGAGCGGCGGTTCCTCACCGCCCAGAACAGGTTGCCCGCGCAGACCACCGCGCACACCGCGAATGCGACCGGCGGCCACCAAGCCCCACCCGGCGTCCACCACGACGCCAATGCCAGCCAGGTAAACACGATCAGCAGCAGCGACCAACCGATCACGAACCACGGCACTCGTTGACCGGCCATACGCCCTCCCCGGGGCTTCGGCACGTCCCGGCCCGCTCCGAGCCGGGTGTTCGAAAACACGAACGACGAACCACACACAAAGATCCACAACAGGCAGATATGCGCCATGCTGCACGAACGCAAACCCGCCTCGGCGTCGAAAAGCCGTCAAACAATCAACGTCCGAGTGATCGTCACCGATAGCGGACGAACCGTACAGTAATCGCCGTGTCCGCCATTGGCTACGCCCGCATCTCCACCGCCGAACAGAACCCGGCCCTGCAACACGACGCGCTGACCGCCGCCGGCTGCACCCGAGTGTTCGCCGACGTCGCCTCCGGGGCCAAAGCCGACCGGCCCCAACTCGCCGAGGCCCTGGACTACCTGCGCCCCGACGACATCCTCGTCGTCTGGCAACTCGACCGGCTCGGACGCAACATGCGCCACCTCATCGACACCGTCAACACCCTCCACGACCGCGGCGTCCAATTCCGCAGCCTGCGAGAGAACATCGACACCACCACCGCCTCCGGCCGGCTGACCTTCCACATGTTCGCCGCCCTCGCCGAGTTCGAACGCGACCTGCTGCGCGAACGCACCACCGCCGGCCTAGCCGCCATCGCCGCCCGCCGCGCCTGCGGCCGCAACGGCGGTCGCCCCCGCAAGATGACCCCCGAGAAGATCACCGTCGCCCGGCAGATGTACGGCTCCCGCGACTACACCGTCGCCCAGATCGCACGCACCCTCGGCGTTAGCCGCGGCACCATCTACCAGCACCTCAACCAGCACGCGACCTGAAGGGCTCCGCGCACCGTGGCGTCCTCCGCGTCCAGCCACTGTTCCCGAGGTTGAAGGGGATCCCGTGACCGACCTGACCGTCCAGGTACACGCCAACGCCGACGACGAGCAGCAGGACCTGCTCCAACTGACCCGTCAGCTGCGCACGGCACTGCTAGACCTGGACGTTGACGCCGTCGATCCGCTGGCTCCGACTGCCGCACCCGATGGGGCCAAGGGCGGCAACATGGTTGCGACGCTCGGCATCAAACTCGGCGGCGTCGCGCTGAAGAAGGCGATCGACAAGATCCGTGAATGGATCTCGCGGAACGGCCGTAGCGTCGAGGTCACCATCGACGGCGACACCATCAAACTCACCGGCGCCACCGCCGCGCAGCAGGAGCAGCTCCTTCACGCCTGGCTCGTGCGGCATGCCCCCCGCAGCTGAGCTGCTTAAGCCACGCCACGCCCTGATCGTGGCAACGGCCACCTACACCGACCCGGGCCTCGCCAGTCTGCGCGCCCCCGCCCAGGACGCCGCCGACATGATCGACGTCCTGGGCGACGCGACGCTCGGCTGCTTCACCGTCACCTGCCTGGTCGACCAACCAGAACCGCAGATCCGCCGGGTGGTCGACGGCTTCCTCGCCGACCGCACACCGGGTGATCTGGTCCTGATCTACCTGTCCTGCCACGGCGTGCTCGACCCCCGGGGACGCCTGTACTTCGCCGCCACCGACACCGTCGGAACCCGCCTGCCCTCCACCGCAGTCGAGTCGGGATGGCTGCTGGACCGGCTCGAAGACTGCCGCGCCCGTCAACAGGTCCTGATCCTGGACTGCTGCTTCTCCGGCGCGTTCGCCGGCACCAAGGGCGCCACCCCCGGCGCGGAGGCAGAACTCGATCTGGAACGGCGTCTGATCGGCGCCGGACGCGGCCGGGCCGTGCTGACCGCCTCCCGGGCCGGCGAGTACTCCTACGAAGGCGAACCGTTCCCCGGCGTCGCAGACCGGTCGATGTTCACCGCCGCGCTGGTCGAGGGCATCCGTACCGGCAAGGCCGACATCAACGACGTCGGCTACATCTACGTTGACGACGCCTACGCCTACGCCGCCGACCGGGTCAACGCCGCAGGCGCGCAGCAGAGCCCGCAACACTGGCTCTACGGCGGAGAAGGAAAGATCATTCTTGCCCGCAGTCCTGGCCACACCCCCGTACCGCCACCGCTGTCATCTAGCGGCGAGCCATCCTGGTGGATTCGGTCGGGCTATGTCGGCCTGGTCCGTGACATCGCTCCCCGGCGGCGGCCAACCCGGGGGGTTGCAGGGCCGCGCCGCGGAACTGGCTGAGCTGACCGCATTCTGCGCTGGGGACCGGGAGTATCTGTGGTGGAAGGCCGGGCCGTGGGCGGGCAAGTCGGCGCTGTTATCTACCTTCGTGCTCAACCCCCCACCCGGGGTTGAGGTGGTGTCGTTCTTCATCACTGCACGGCTGGTGGCCCAGTGCGACAGCAACGCCTTCACCGAGGCGCTGCTCGACCAGCTGTCGGCGATCGTCGGTGAAACCGTTCCGGGTTCCCTGCCCCCGGCCGCACGAGACACCCTCCGGCGAGTGTTGTTGACCGCCGCCATCAACAAAGTGCTCGCCGAAGGGCGGCGGCTGGTGCTGGTCGTCGACGGCCTCGACGAGGACCGTGGACACCAGCCAGGCTCAGGGCTGCCCAGCGTGGCTTCACTGCTGCCGAAGGTCTGCGGAGACGGCCTGCGAATCGTAGTAGCCAGCCGACCCGACCCGGAACTTCCCGACGACGTGCCCGCCGACCACCCGCTGCGCCACCACGGCCAGATCCGCCAACTGGCCGCCTCCCGATATGCCACCGAGGTCGCCACCCGGGCCGGCAGGGAACTTCAGGATCTCCTGCACGGCGACCGACTTCACCAGGACATCATCGGGCTGATCACCGCCAGTGGCGGCGGCCTGACCCTCACCGAGCTGGAAGAACTCACTGACGAGCCACCGTACCGGTTGAAACGGCTACTCGGCGGGGTGTTCGGACGCACGATCACCGACCGCACCGACCACACCAACACCGACCCATCCCGGCTTTACTTGTTTGCCCATGAGACCCTGCGCGAGACCGCAGCCCTCAACCTTGGGGTCTACCTCGATGTCTACCGGGACCGGCTGCACACCTGGGCCGACAGCTACCGCCTGCCCACGCACGACCGGCCAGCCTGGCCACAAGACACACCGCAGTACCTGCTGCGCGGCTACCCGCGCATGCTGGCCTCCATCACCGACACCGATCGGCTCGTCAGCCTGGCCATCGACCCGATCCGTCACGATCGCATGCTCAGCGTATCCGGCGGCGATGCCGCCGCTCTCGCCGAGATTCGCGCCTGCCAATACCTGCTGCTGCAGCGCCCGGAGCCGGACCTCTACGCCTTGACCCGGCTCTCCCACCACCGCAGTCAACTCGAAACCCGCAACGCCAACATCCCCATCGACCTGCCAGCCGTATGGGCCGCCCTCAACCAACCCATCCGGGCCGAAGCCCTCGTCCGAGGCATCACCGACCCGTGGACCCAAATGCGGGCGCTGACCGCCGTCGCCGAGGCGGCGGCCACCGCCGGTGACCTCGACCGCGCCGAACAGATCGCCCACACCATCACCAACCC
>JAFGOK010000769.1 GCA_016926535.1 Micromonosporaceae bacterium
CCAGGGCGTCTACTCGACGGCGGTCGGGTACTCCGGCGGGATCACCCCGAACCCGACCTACGAGGAGGTCTGCACCGGCCTGACCGGTCATGCCGAGGTGGTCCAGGTCGTATTCGATCCGGCGGTGGTGGCCTACGGGCAATTGCTGCGGCTGTTCTGGGAACATCACGACCCGACCCAGGGCATGCGCCAGGGCAACGATGTCGGCACCCAGTACCGCTCGGCGATCTACACCCTCGGGGAGGAGCAGCGGCGTGCGGCCATGGCCTCCCGGGATGCCTTCGCGCCGGCCGTCAGGGCCGCAGGGCTCGGCGAGATCACCACGGAGATCCGCGAGGCAGGCCCCTTCTACTACGCCGAGGACTACCACCAGCAGTACCTTTCAGACCAGAAAAACCCGAATGGATACTGCTCGGTCGGCCCGAATGGCCTGAGTTGCCCGATTGGTGTCGCAAAGATCGCAGAGTAGGCAGCGAGCGTACCCGTCCACCAGCGATCGGCCACGTCGGAGTGCGGCAAGGCGCCGAGCGTGAGACTCGTCGGCGAGCCGACGCCGGCCTCGCCGTTGGCACTTGCGGTTTCGTGAGGTGTGTCGGTCACCAATCTGCATGATCAGTTATCTGGTCCGCAAACATTGCTATAGGCCACATTTCCGGACCAGATCATGGGCTGCTGGGAGGCGCGTGGTCGGGTGACCTGTTTGGCGTGGGGGTGGGGGATGTTGGTGTGGTCTCTCAACCGCACGTGCGAACGACGGGACCAGGGCATGTCTGCAAGATCTACTTTTGAAACAATCAAGAATTGCTGGTCACCGGCGCTGATGGTGTGGGACTGTCGGTCTCACCCTGCGCCTCAGGACCAGGCTGCGCCTCAGGACCAGGCTGCGCCTCAGGACCAGGCTGCGCCTCAGGACCAGGCTGCGCCTCAGGACCAGGCTGCGCCTCAGGGCACTCCGACTTCCCAGTGCACTCCGACTCCTCACCATCATCCGACTCGCCGGCATCCCCGGAGTTTGACGAGGACGGAGAGAGGGGTACGGGCTTCGGCTGGAGCCCGTCGCCCGTGGTCGGCCGCTTGGCCTTGCTCGGGGCCTTGCTCGGGGCCTTGCTCGGGGCCTTGCTCGGGGCCTTGCTCGGGGCCTTGCTCGGGGCCTTGCTCGGGGCCTTGCTCGGAGCACCCGCCATGGGGGTCGTCTGTGATGGCGAGGGCCGTGGGGGTTTCGAGTCCGGCAGAAGGCCAGTTGCCCAGCCGGGGACTCCGAGGAAGAACAGGAAGAACAGGAAAGGAAGGATCCCGGCGACCAGTGTTCCCCGTGTTCCCCGTCGCGCCTTGGGCATCAGCCGCGCCGGCAGGGCTGTGGGCAGTGTCGGTGGTGACCCTCCGGCGGACCCGGATGTCGGCCACGCGGTCTCGGTCTGGCCATGGCCAGCCTGGTCAGTGTGGACCACCGGTAACAGGAATCGCGCGGTGAGGGTATCGACGGAATCACTGGAGTTGGGCTGTGGCGCTGCCGGACTGTCGTCGAGGGCTCCCTCAGCGACGACGAGCTCGGGCTGGTCGATGATGGTCGGCGCGATCCGCAAGGCACGGTGCAGGCAGGTGGCGGCTAGCGGGACCCGGGAGGAGCCTCCGACGAGGAACACTCCTGCCACCTTCTCGGGGGACACGCCGGCTTCGGCCAGAACCCGGCGAGTCAGAGCGGTGGTGCGTTCCAGCAGCGGGCGGGCAGCATCGTCGAACTCGTCGCGGGTCAGGTGGATCCGCTGGTCGACCAGCGGCAGGTACAGCTCACCGGTGGGGTGGCGGGACAGGCGTTCCTTGACCGCGCGGGCGGACTGCCACAGGGTCTGCCGGGTCTGCTGGTCCGCAGGGGTCTGTGGCCAGTCGAGTCGCCGCCACGCTTCGGTGGCACTGGCGGTCAACGTCCGCGCGTGGCCGACAACAACGGCATCGAAGTCCAGCCCGCCCACGTCGCTCAGGCCGTCGGTGGCGGCGACGTCGAACCCATCCGCCGTGGGGCGGATCACGCTGGCGTCGAACGTGCCGGCGCCCAAGTCGTAGACCACGACGCACCGGTCGGCCGCGATCTGTCGGTCTAGCAGGGTGGCGAAGTACCTCGCAGCGGCGACCGGCTCGGGTACGAACCGGACCGAGCCCAGCCCTGCGCTGGTGGCGGCATCGGCGAGGATGCCCAGACGGGACCGCGCCCAGGCTGCGGGATAGGTCAGAACGACGTCGTCCATGGCACAGCCTGCGACCCGGCACGCCTCGGCGCCGACGCGACCCAGGACCGCAGCAACCAGATCCACGATCGGGTACTCGCGTTCGCCCAGCAACACCACGCCGTCATCGATGCGTCGTTTCGGGTTCGGTTCCAGCCCGGCTGGATGGCCCACCGCAGCCTGCGTCGCATCCGTCCCGACCAACAGATCCGTATCGGGGCCAGCGAACACCGCCGACGTCAGCAGCGGAGACCCGTCGAACAGCAACGACCGGATCCGACCATCCGGACAGGCCAGGGCCGCGACCGTGTTCGAGGTGCCGAAGTCTATTCCAAGTCGATACCCAAGCGTAGCCATGCAATAACTCTATGAAATCGTCGAATAGCGGCCCCCGATCGACATCGATCACACAATTACCCCCAACGAACTGCGTAAATTGAGCACATCAAATGTGATCATGAACATGTGCGCATCAAGTTCGCGGATATTTGCCCCTTTTAACCTTGATCAGCACGCAATGAACGATCACTTCATCAATCGGGACTTCACAATGCGTATACCCCTTCCCCCTGGCCCGAGTCACCCAAATGTCGACTTCCGGAAAATCCACCTATCGGGTGAGTCGCTGGCAACGATCCGCACCTCGGCTGGCTGGAGTCGTCTCGATGATCACATACCGCACGCACCGGATCCGACCCCTGGGACAGGTCATCCGGCTCGGCCATCAGCGGTCAGCCGCACAGGGGGTGCAAGCTGGAGGGTGGGGCGCTGTTCGGCGCCCCACCCCCAGCCCCTCAGCCCTTCGACTTCACAATCGGATCACGGAGCGGTCACCACGACCGTCTTGACGATCTTGTCAGCAAGGGTCTGCCGCTTCGCGTCCCACAGGGGGAACAGCCAGCCG
>JAFGOK010000770.1 GCA_016926535.1 Micromonosporaceae bacterium
CGCTGGCACACGATCAGCAGCGTGGTCAGGGCCGCCCGACGGTTCGGCGTGCTCCGGGGGCCGCTACCACCCCCGCCGGAAGAGGCACGGCCACGCGGCCGGCGCCATTCGCTCCGCAGAGACGCCGCCGCCATCAGCCATCACTACGAGGTCGGCGACTCCTTTTACGAGCTGCTGCTCGGACCGAGTCGCACCTACTCCTGCGCCAGATTCCTCAGGGGAACCGAGCCGCTTGAGGTCGCGCAGGCGGCGAAACACGACCTGATCTGCCGAAAACTCGGTCTGGCCCAGCGACCGGAGATGCGGCTCCTGGACGTCGGGTGCGGCTGGGGATCGATGGCCATCCACGCGGCCAGCGTGTACGGGGCAAGGGTCGTCGGGATCACCATCAGCCGCAGCCAGGCGGAGTCTGCCCGCAAGCGGGTGACCGAGGCGGGCCTGGCGGGCCTGGTCGAGATCCGGGTCCAGGACTATCGCGAGCTCTCCGGGGAGACCTTCGACGCCATCAGCTCGATCGGCATGTTCGAGCATGTCGGCAAGCGGCAGCTGGCGACGTACTTCGAGACCCTCCGCGGGGTGCTCCCCGGTCACGGCCGGTTGCTCAACCACGGCATTTCCTCGGTCGGCGGATCACAGATCCGGCCGGACTCCTTCATCGGACGCTACGTCTTCCCGGACGGCGAGCTGATGGACCTCGGCGACGTGGTGCTCACCATGGAACGCTGCGGATTCGAGGTGCGAGATGTCGAGTCGCTCCGGGAGCACTACGCCCGGACACTCCGGGCATGGATCGCCAATCTGGAGGCCAGCTGGGACACCGCGGTCGGGCTGGTCGGAGAGCGTCGGGCCAGGGTATGGCGGCTGTATATGACCGCCTCGGCCATCGGGTTCGATGACGGCGGTCTCGGCCTGCACCAGATCCTCGGTGTCGTCCCGGATCCCACCGGCGATGCCGGGATGCCCCTGACGAGGGGCGAGTGGGCGTGACTCACCCAGCGCCCGACCAACCGCCGGGCACGCCACGCCGTCTCTGGTACGCGCTCTCCGGCGGGGTCCGGGCTGGCCCTGGGCGGGGCTTGAACTAGTCCTGGCCGGCCAGCCCGTGCGGGGTCTCCGGGTCCGGAGCATGCTCCGGACCGCCCTCCATCTGGTCGGCCAGGGTCATGCTGCAGTGTTCTTCTGCGAAATCCGGCTCACGCAGATCGTCCTCGTCGACCTCGCCAGGTGGGCTTCCAAGTGGGATCAGCTGTGTCATACCTTCACGCTACTCGCCATAAGATTGACAAAACTGACATATACACCACCACGGAGGGTGATTGTCTAGTTTTCCACAGCGACCATCTTCTGCGCGACGCTTCCCTCCGGCGGCGCCTGCCGCCGCGCCGACCGGTGCACCAGCACGCCGGCCGCCCGTGCGATCAGCGGCCCGACCACGGCGAGGATCAGTACATAGGCTGCCGCCAGCGGGCCGAGCCGCGGCTCGATCCCAGCGGAGACAGCCAAGCCCGCGATGACGATATTGAACTCCCCGCGAGGAACCATCGCAGCGGCGGCACGCAACCGGCCGGCCCGCCCGCGACAGACCCGAGCCGCCGCGACCCATCCCGTCACGAGCTTGGTGACGATCCCCACCACGGCCAGGCCCGCGGCGACGCCGATGACCGGGAACAGGTCGCCCGGGTCGGTGCGAAGCCCGAAAAAGACGAAGAAGACCGCAGCGAACAGGTCCCGCAACGGCGTGAGCAGATCGCGGGCGACATGGGCCATCGGCCCGGACAACGCGATGCCCATCAGGAACGCGCCCACGGCGGCGGAGACCTGCAACCGCTGGGCGATGCCCGCGACCAGCAGCGTCGTCCCCAGCACCTTGAGCAGCACGACCTCTTCACTCGGATTAGCGACAAAACGCTCAATCAGGTCGCCGAATCGCAGGGCCACCAGCAGGATCACACCGATCGTCACAGCAGAGATCGCCAGGGTGGCCGCCCCCCAGAGCACGCCGACCCCTGCGAGTACCGCAGTGAGAATCGGCAGGTAGATGGCCATCGCAAGATCCTCGAACACCAGCAGCGACAGCACCGTCGGCGTTTCCCTGTTCCCCAGCCAGCCAAGGTCGCCAAGCACCTTGGCGGTGATGCCCGACGAGGTCACATAGGTGACCCCGCCCAGCGCGACAGCGGCGACCGGCCCCCACCCCAGCAGAAGAGCGGCGATGACGCCCGGAGCCGCGTTGAGGGCGACATCCCCAATGCCCGCGACCACGGACGAGCGCAACGTCGTAATCAGGTCACTGGCCGTGTACTCCAGTCCAAGCGTGAACAGCAGCAGGATGACCCCGATCTCGGCCCCGGCCGAGATAAACTCGTCGCTCGTCGCCAGGGGCAGGATGCCGCCAGAGCCAAAGGCCAAGCCCGCCAGGAGGTAGAGCGGGATCGGTGAGACGGAGAAGCGCGTGGCAAGGGCCGCGAGTACGCCAAGTCCCAGGATCACCGACCCCAGTTCCGTCAGCAGCAGGGATTCGTGCATGGGCCCTATCCCGCGGCCAGGATCTCGGCGACCGCAGCCGTTCCGTCCTCCGTGCCGACCACCACGACGATGTCACCGGTCTGGAAACGGAAGTCCGGCCAGGGACTGGCGATGACCTCCCCACCCCTGACCACCGCGACGATCGACGCGCCGGTTCTCGTCCTGGCCCTGGTGTTTCCGAGGCTCCGGCCGTCGTAGGGCGAACCGGCCGCGATTGGGATCTGGATACTCGTCAAGCCCTCGATTTGCCGGTGGAGCTTCTCCAACCGATCGACGACCCTGGCCGCGCCGAGCAGCTCGGCCAGCGCGTTGGCCTCCTCCGCGCACAGCGCGACCAGGTCAGCGCTGTCCGGATCATCACGATCGTAGATGACCAGATCCTGCCGGCCCGCGGGATGGGAGACCACGCCGACTCTCCGACCGCGAGCGGTCACGAAGGCATGCCGAATCCCGATGCCGGGCAACACGACGCGTTCGATGTCCACAACTCGTTCCCTTCACGGGGAGGTCAGCGCCCCTTCCTGCAACGCAACAGCGCTCACCACCCTATCCAGACCTCGGGCGGGGGTGTCGACCCTGGTCAACTACGTTTCGATGATCATCACGAGCCAAGTTCGCGCTGAGCGCAGGACTCATCAAGCAGGGATTCGCCCGCGGGTACTGGATCGCCCTCCACGTCTTCGTCGGCCTGTGCCTGTTCTGGGGTCGCGTGGTGGAACCCGTCTGGGTCAATGCCCGCCACCGTTTCCGGGTGGTCAACGTCGTGCGGGAAGCGGACGACTGGGTCTCGATCTACGTGACCGGGCGGCGCCTCGGGACGCTCGACGTCCAGGCCGGCCAGTACTTCCGCTGGCGGTTCCTGCACCCCGGCTGCTGGTGGCAGGCCCATCCGTTCTCCCTCTCCGCTCCGCCCAACCCCGACTGGCTCCAAGACCTCACGCCGGGGACCCGGGTACTGCTGTCAGGTCCGCACGGAGCGTTCACACCCGATCGCAGGACCCG
>JAFGOK010000185.1 GCA_016926535.1 Micromonosporaceae bacterium
ACGGAGGCCGTCAGCAGCCCGTCATGAACCTGCTGCTCGACGGTTGCCGCGACGGTGGCGACGTCCGGGTCGGCCCGCAGGCGGTCCAGCAGGCCCTCCCGCACCGCCGACCACATCCAGTCCACCCGCTGGGCCCTGCGGCGATCAGTGAGCGCCCCTGAGGCAGCCAGGGTTTCCTGGTGGCGCAGCAGCTGCTCCCAGACGGCGGCGATCCCGCTGCCGTCCTGCGCGCTGCACGTCAGGACTGGCGGTCGCCACGTCGCGTCTGGCGGGTGCAGCAACCGGAGCGCTCCGGCCAGCTCCCTGGCAGCGGCCTGGGCGTCGGTCTTGTGCGGGCCGTCGGCCTTGTTGACCGCGATGACGTCCGCCAGTTCCAGTACGCCCTTCTTGATGCCCTGAAGCTGATCTCCGGTGCGGGCGAGGGTGAGGAAGAGGAAGGAGTCGACCATGCCGGCGACCGTGACCTCCGACTGCCCGACTCCGACCGTCTCCACCAGCACGATGTCGTAGCCGGCCGCCTCGACGACGACCATGGCCTCGCGGGTTGCCCGAGCGACACCGCCGAGCGTTCCCGCGGTGGGGGAGGGACGGATGAAGGTCGCCGGGTGGGAGGCCAACCTGGCCATGCGGGTCTTGTCGCCGAGGATGCTGCCGCCGGTCCTGGTCGAGGAGGGATCGACGGCCAGCACGGCCACCCGATGCCCCCGCTCTGCCAGGTGGATGCCCAGGGCGTCGATGAACGTGGACTTGCCGACGCCGGGGACGCCGGTGATGCCGACGCGGCGGGCGTTGCCGGCTCTGGGCGTCAGCGCTGCCAGCAGGCGCTGGGCGAGGGCACGGTGGTCGGGACGGGTGGACTCCACCAGGGTGATGGCCCGCGCGACGAGGGCGCGCGAGCCATCACAGATCCCGTCGACGAGTGCGTCGATGTCCGGTAGGCGGGAGCGGCTCATGCCGCCAGCGAGGTCGGTGCTGGACTGTGCCCCAGCCTGCGCGACAGCTCTCGCAGCATGCCGATCGCGGAATCGGCGATCACCGTACCCGGGGGATAGATCTCAGCGGCTCCGGCGGCCCGGAGGGCGTCGAAGTCCTGCGGCGGGATAACCCCCCCGACGATGATCATGATGTCTTCGCGGCCGAGGGCCTTGAGCTCGTCCCGCAGGGCCGGCACCAGGGTCAGGTGGCCGGCTGCCAGCGAGGAGACCCCGACGACATGGACATCCGCCTCAACGGCCTGGCGGGCGACCTCGGCCGGGGTCTGGAACAGCGGCCCCACGTCGACATCGAAGCCGAGGTCGGCGTAGGCGGTCGACACCACCTTCTGGCCGCGGTCGTGCCCGTCCTGACCCATCTTGGCGACCAGTACCCTGGGCCTGCGGCCCTCCGCCTTGGCAAACGCCTCGACGGCTGCCCGAGCCCGCTCGACGTTCCCCACCGAACCAGCCTCCTGGCGGTAGACGCCGGACAGCGTGCGGATCTGTGCGGCGTGCCGCCCGAACACCTTCTCCAGAGCGTCGGAGATCTCCCCGACGGTCGCCTTGGCCCGGGCGGCGTCGATGGCCAGGGCGAGCAGGTTCTGATCCAGACCCGGAGTGCGGGTGCCGTCCATCGCAGCGCCCGCAGCCCCGGTCAGCGCGGCGAGCGCGGCCTGACACTCCGCCTCGTTCCGCTCCGCCCGCAGCTTGTTCAGTTTCTCGATCTGCTGGGCGCGCACGGCGGTGTTGTCGACCTTGAGGACCTCGATGGCCTCGTCGACCTCCAGGCGGTACTTGTTGATCCCGATGACCGGTTGCCGGCCGGAGTCGATCCTGGCCTGGGTGCGGGCGGCGGCCTCCTCGATCCGCAGCTTCGGGATGCCCTCGTCGATCGCCTTGGCCATCCCGCCGGCCTGCTCGACCTCCTGGATCCGGGCCCAGGCCCGAGCTGCGAGATCGTTGGTCAGCCGCTCGACATAGGCCGAACCGCCCCACGGGTCGATGACCCTCGTGGTGCCCGACTCCTGCTGGAGCAGCAGCTGAGTGTTGCGGGCGATGCGGGCGGAGAAGTCCGTCGGCAGGGCCAGTGCCTCATCCAGCGCATTGGTATGCAGGGACTGGGTGTGCCCCTGGGTGGCGCCCATCGCCTCGACGCAGGTCCGCGCGACGTTGTTATAGACATCCTGCGCGGTCAGGGACCAGCCGGAGGTCTGCGAGTGGGTGCGCAGACTCAGCGACTTGGGGTTCTTCGCCCCGAAGCCGGCGACCAGCTTGGCCCACAGCAGGCGGGCGGCCCGCAGCTTGGCGACTTCCATGAAGAAGTTCATGCCGATCGCCCAGAAGAACGACAGGCGTGGGGCGAACGCGTCGACGTCCAGCCCAGCGGCGATCCCGGCCCGGATGTACTCCACGCCGTCGGCGAGGGTGTATGCCAACTCCAGGTCGGCGGTCGCCCCGGCCTCCTGCATGTGGTACCCGGAGATCGAGATCGAGTTGAATCGCGGCATCTTCTGCGACGTGAACGCAAAGATGTCTGAGATGATCCGCATCGAGGGCTGCGGCGGGTAGATGTAGGTGTTGCGGACCATGAACTCTTTGAGGATGTCGTTCTGGATGGTCCCGGCCAGCTGCTCCGGTGCGACCCCCTGCTCCTCGGCGGCGACGATGTAGAGCGCGAGGATCGGCAGGACCGCCCCGTTCATCGTCATTGAGACGCTCATCCGGTCGAGTGGGATACCTGCAAAAAGCTGGCGCATGTCGTAGATTGAGTCAATTGCCACGCCGGCCATGCCGACATCCCCGGCGACCCTGGGGTGATCGGAGTCGTAACCCCGGTGGGTGGCGAGGTCAAAGGCGACCGAGAGCCCCTTCTGCCCAGCCGCGAGATTCCGGCGGTAGAAGGCATTGGACTCCTCAGCGGTGGAGAAGCCGGCGTACTGCCGGATCGTCCACGGTTGGGTGGTGTACATCGTCGGATAGGGCCCGCGCAGGTACGGCGCGATCCCGGGCATCGTCGAGAGGAAGTCCAGCCCTTCGAGATCCTCTGCTGTGTAGAGCGGCTTGACCGCGATGCCCTCCGGGGTGTCCCAGGTCAGGCGGTCAAGTGAAGCTCTCTCCGCTGCCTGTTTCTGCGGGAGGTCCCCTCGCGAGGTGCCCGCTGCCCCAGGCGAAGCGGCGATGCTGGCTGCGGCCTCTGCGACCGCGGTCCACTCAGCTGTGCCCGCATCCGTCTGCGGGGTCCCGAGCTCAACGGTAGAAAAGTCGGGGATTGTCATCATGCAGCCTTCGCGTTGAGGTCGGCCAGCGTCGTTTCCAGCACGGCGACGGCGTCACAGCCGGCGAACAGATAGGCATCGACACCAGCGAACTTCTTCGGCGGGCCAGCCAGCCACACCTTGGTCGCTCCCGCTGCCCTCAGGGCAGCGGCGATCTCCTCGGCCCGCTCCGCGTACACCTTGTCGCTGGAGCAGAGGCAGGCCACGCTCAGCCCGCTGTCCGTGAACCGCTGGGCGATCTCGGCGGCATCCGTGCTGGCCCCGCTCGTGACCGTCGCGATGCCTCCGGCAGCGAACAGGTTCGCCGCGAAGGTCGCCCGAGCCGTGTGGGTCGCGACCGGGCCGACGGTCGCGAGGAAAACCGTTGGCCGGGTGTCCTGCGCGTCCGCTGCGTCCCGCATGGCCTCGAACACCTCGGCGTAGCGACGCCGGGGCAGCGGCCCGCCGGTGGCGGCCCGCGGCGCGGGTGGACGCTTCGGCAGCTGCTCCGCAAGGTTGGGGAACTCGCTGATCCCGGTGAGCGGGTTGGAGCGTCGCGCGATGCGCTTGGCTCGCTTGGCCCAGGTCTCGTCGATCCGGCTGGTGACCAGGCCGGAGTCGAGGGCAGCGACGATGCCGCCTGCCCGCTCGATCTCGGTGAACCAGCTCCACGCCGCCCTGGCCAGCTCGTCGGTCAGGTGCTCGACATACCATGAGCCGCCGGCCGGGTCGATGACCCTACCCAGGCTGGACTCCTCCAGCAGCAGCGCCTGGGTGTTGCGGGCGATCCGGCGGGAGAACCCGTCCGGCAGGCCGAGGCAGGCGTCGAACGGCGTGACCGTCACGGCGTCGGCTCCGCCGACGCCGGCGGCGAAGCAGGCGACGGTCGTGCGGAGCATGTTCACCCACGGGTCCCGGGCGGTCATCATCGCGCTGGACGTCACGGCGTGCTGGCGCATGCCGCCAGCGGCTGGCTCGCCGACGACCTCAGCGACTCTCGCCCACAGCCGGCGGGCGGCGCGGAGCTTCGCGATCGTCAGGAACTGGTCGACGGTCGCGGCGTAGCGGAATTCGAGGGTTCCGAGCGCCGCCGCTGTGCTCAGACCGGCTTCGGTCAGCGCGCGCAGGTAGGCGACCCCGGTCGCGATGGAGCATCCGAGCTCTTGGGCGTCGCTGGCTCCGGCGTCGTGATACGGCGTCGCGTCGACCATGCCCGCTCGCAGGCCGGGATAGTCCTTCGCCACCCTGGCGGCGAGCGAGGTCAGCTGGGCCAGATCCACCGGGAGGCCGGTGGCGGCATGCAACCCAATGGGGTCCGCGCCGAGATTACCGTTCACCCTGCCTGCGTCGGCATGCCCCTGCGCCAGCATGGAGCAGAACAGGCCCGCTGCCTCTGCGGTGCTGGCTCCGGCGTCGAGCACGACGCTGGCGAGGTCGAGATGCACCCCGTCGAGCAGGGCTGGAAGGTCCCTGGGGGCGATGCCCCCGGCCCCGAGCACGATCCACAGCGAGGTCACTCCGTGCTCGAGGTCCGCGAGGATCTCGGCCTTCGAGGTCGCGACGTCGGGATCGGCGTGGCGCTGCCGGACGTCCCAGCCACTGGCGGCTGACCCGAGCGGGTGCCTGCCCCGAACATACGGCGACACACCGGGTACCCCGGTGGGAGGGGTCTCTGCCTGCGCGGTGTAGAGCGCGGCGACCCTGATGCCGTCGTATGTTGTCTTCGCAAGGAGGTCGTCGACAGCCTCGGGCGGGGCATCGTCGCCTGCCTTACCTGATTTCCGTAACACTCCCAATGCCGCCTGCCGCCACTGGTCGATCTCCGCCGGTGGAAAGGCGGCGGCGAGGGGTAATTCCCCCAACCGCGAATTCACGAATCCACGGTACGCCGGGGACCTGCCGGAGTCCGTCCTGCTGCCGTGACTATGACACCGCCCACAGAGCGGAGTCACTGCTGGGCTGTCCAGTCGATGCCCGCTTCGGCGGACCGATCCCCCGGTTCGGCAGCGGGACGGACGACACGATGCTGGCGGTCGGCTGGCCGTACCTCGCCAGCGCGGCGACGACATCGGCGAGATGGTGCATCGAGGAAGCCGCGACCCGGAGGATGTGGCAGTTGTCCGCTCCGATCCACAGGCATTCCAGGATCTCGCGCCGGGACGCGAGTAGCCGGTCGAGCTGTTTCGGCCGGGGTCCGTCGTGGTGGAGCTGCACGATGGCCAGCACGGTGAAGCCGAGCTTGGCCAGGCCAGGAGCTGCATGGTAGCCGCAGATGACGCCGGTGGAGACCAGGCGCCGTAGCCGTTCGGTGATCTCGGCGTCGTCCCGCCCGGTGATCCGGGCGAGTTGCGCGACCGGCAGCCGCCCGTCGCGCTGGAGCTCGACCAGGATCGCCCAGTCGATCTCATCGAGGTCGGCACAGCCTGCGGGCCGCGAATGGTCCACGGACATGTACCGAACGTACTCCTCCGAACACGATTGCGCCGGGAAGTCCCAACAGAGTGCCATTCGGGCGATGCCCTCTCACCTGCGGGGTGTCGATTTCGTCGGCGGGTGACAGGATGACTCCCATGGGAAGAACTCGCAGACCGAGGCGGGCAAACGATCTCGGGCTGACCGTCATCGATGGCGGGCTCACGCCTGCTGCCGATCCGCACGCTGGTGCCCCCGGGGGCGAAGGCGAGCGCGGCATCACGCCGGCTTGGTCCTCCGACGGGGAGTTGTCGGACCTGCGGCAGGCCATGGTCGAGTCAGGAGTACCCGAGGAAACCCTGCGGGTCATCGACACGGCCGCGAACCCGGAGGAGGCCCTCGCCCGGCTCGTCGAGGCCGGCGTCGTGCCGTCGGAGGAGGAAACCCTGGAGGCCCTTCTCAGCGGGTGGCACGATCTGCTGGGGCCAGACTGTGACCAGTTGACGGCTGAGCTGTGCGGGGTGGAGTTCCTTGCCATTCTCAAGGAGTTCGCCCCGGATGAGGACGCGACGGTCGGCCTGCTGACCCAGATGCTCCAGCAGGCTGAGGCGTCGAGTTCGCCGGAAGGGCTCGCGATGGCCAGGGTGATGGCCGTTCTCGGCCCGGAGTCCATCCGGGAAGCTGCCGCGACGGCCGCCGGCCGGCTGTCGCGATCCGGGCTGCCAGATCAGCCCTGGGTGCGTGGCCTCGGCTCACCGTCCGTCGGTCAGTGCTTCGGCTACGCCGATGTCCACGGCCAGCAGGAGGCCGTGGCAGTGACGTTCCGCTACGGCAGGAAGCATCATGGGATCGCGATCCTGATCGACCACAACCTCGGCGGCGGAGTCAAGGACTGCTGGGTCACCGATCGGCCGGGGAGGGTCCGCTCCGAGTATCAGCAGGCCGCAGCGTCCACCGACGACGTTGAGTTTTTCGACTACGAGCCAGCCCAGGTCCGCAGCAAGCTGGAGGCGGCCATGAGCCGGCCGCCCTGCCCGGCCGACCCCGAGCAGATCCAGGACGTTCGTGACTTCCTCGACCTGCTGCGGCAGCGGGTTCACCTCTTGCCGCAGGCCGGGCGGCCCGTGCAGGGGCCATCGCCCGTGCGACTGGTCGGCAAGCCCCCGGCTGGGGGCAGCCAGGCGGCTTCAGTGGCTCCGGCGGCTCCGGCGGCTCCGGCGGTCAGCGGCGGCCGGTCGGCGGCGCAACGCACCGCTCAGCCTGCCTCCGGCGGGCGCGGCACGGCCAGGCAGGGCACGACCAGGCAGGGCACGGCCAGGACCATTCACCGGATCAAGATCACCCTGAGGGGTTCGAAGCCCCCGATCTGGCGCCGCCTGGAGTTCCCCTCGACGGGCAGCCTGAGGCTGCTGCACGAGAGTATCCAGGAGTCGTTCGGATGGGAGGACTACCACCTGTGGGTGTTCGACACCGCATTCGGGGAGTACGGAGTGCCGGATCCGGATCTTGGGCACCGCGGGGCCGCAACCAAGAAGCTGACCGCCGTCGCCCCGGCGGTCGGGGAGAAGCTCAGGTACACCTACGACTTCGGTGACAACTGGGTGCACGAGATCCTGGTTGAGGAGATTCTCGACGCCCAGCCCGGGGTGGCGTATCCGCGCTGCGTCGCTGGCCGCCGGGCCTGCCCGCCGGAGGACTGCGGTGGGCTGTGGGGGTACGAGGAATTGCTGTCCGTCGTGGCCAATCCGCGGCATCCGGAGTACGAGGATCGGCGCTCCTGGATGGGGCTGGCCCCGGGGGAGTCATTCGACCCGGCGGCCTTCGACGTTGGCGAGGCCGACGCCGCCCTCTCCGGCATCGCGAGAGTGCTCGTTCCTCCTGCCCTGGGGTAGTGCAGGTCCGCAGAAGTCCTGCCAGGGTTGGGAGCTGGCCTGGGGCGGGGGACATCGTCGGTTAGGTGTTTTTCGGCCTGCCCGGCGGGTGTCGGGTGTCGGGTGGCGTTCGCCGCCGGCTGCGGTGTTCGCTGGCGGGGCTGATGTCCGTGGGTGGGGTTGCCGGCCGCGCCGCGCCCCGCTTCGCCGCGCACCGCTGTGCTGCGCCGGCAGTAGGATCATCGATAGCTTTGGTCGCTGTCCGGATGTGGTTGCGGTGGGCACTTCCGACGCCG
>JAFGOK010000771.1 GCA_016926535.1 Micromonosporaceae bacterium
CGTGTTCGAGTGCGACCGGTGCGCCTCGTCCACCAGCACCAGCACCTCTGCCGAGGTGTCCAGCTGGCCGATGTTCTTCAGCTCAGCGGCGTCGGTCTTCCTCGCCTCCGGGTTTCGGTACTTCTGCACCATCACGAAGACCAGCGCCTTGCCCGGAATGGCCAGCAGCTCCTTGGCCTTGGCCACCTTGGTCGCCGCGCAAACCGTCTCGCCGGTCAGCTCCGCCGTCCCGGCCAACTGCTTCTGCAGGTCCTTACGATCGGTCACCACCACGACCTTGAACCCGACCAGTGCCGGATGCGACCGCATCGCTCGTACCAGGAACACCATGGTCAGGCTCTTGCCCGACCCCTGGGTGTGCCAGATGATCCCGCCCCGCCGGTCGTTCTCGCCGTCCTCGGCCCGAGTCTGACCGGTCAGCAGCCGCTCGATTGTGGCCCGGACAGCCCGGTACTGCTGGTACCGCGCCACCACCTTGATCTTGCGATCCTCTGACTGCATGAACAGTGTGAAGTGCCGCACCAGGTCCAGCAACCTTGCCGGGTGCAGCATGCCCGCGACCAGTCGCTGCTGTGACGACAGCCGCGCCACACCGAGATCGATCTCGACTTCCTTTTCGGGTACCGGAGCAGTGGTCTTCCACTCGGCGTAGTGCTCGGCCAGCCCAGTGAACGTGCCGACCTTCGCCGTCTCGAAACAGGTCGCCACCACGAACTGATTGGTGTGAAACAGCAGTTCGCTGCCCTCTGGCTCCGCCTGATCCCGTTGATTGGCATATCGGCGGAGTTGCTCGACGGCCGCCCCAATCGGATCGGGCACCGTCGGCGACTTCGCCTCCACCACAACCAGCGGAATACCGTTGACAAATAGCACCGCATCTGGACGAATCGACACCCGTCCACCCGGCGGATCGACCCGAAACTGATTGACCACCAGAAACTCGTTGCGAGCTAGTGGATCATCGCTCGTCCAGTCGATGAAGTGGACAGTCCGAACCCGACCGCCGTCCCAGCCATCCACGCCATCCACGGTCGCGCCGAGCAACAGCCGCTCGGTTAGTTCCTCATTGATCTCCAGCAAGGACGTTGCCTGAGGCCGGGTCAGCTGGGAAATCGCCTGGTTGATCCGGCCATCGTCCAGCCACTCGTGGCCATCATCGTCCAGGTTGATCCGCCGCACCGCAGCTCGCAGCAGGTCGAGTAGCAGCACCTCCCGGAAGCTCTCCCGCCCCGTCGTCTTCGGTTGGTCGGCCCGCGCCGGCTCGACGTGCTGCCAGCCCATCGCGGCCAGCTGCCGCACCAGCGGCAATTCCACTCGCTCGTACTCTGGCCCCACGACCACGGCCCTACGTCCTCTCAGCTCGCACCCGCCCGGTCAGTAAGTCTTCCGTCAACCCGCACTTGAGCAGCTCCAGCTTCTCGAGCTCGAGTTCGGCTGCTCGGGCCGGTTCATCGAACCGAGAAATGAGCAGTCCAATTTCTCGCTGCTCCCGCAACGGGGGCAGCGGGATAAGTATCTTCTTCAGATCGGCCACGTTGAGGTGCGGGTTGGTCGTGCCGGCCGTCAGAAGGTCGATCCTTTCCCGCACAAACCCCGAATAGATCTGGGCCACCAGGTACTGCGAATCCAGCGCCGCGCAGTCAGGGCGAAGTAGCATCACGCGCTGCCCCAGACAGATGCGCATTCCTAAAGGCACCGAAAATGCCTCCCCGACGGGCGCCTCGCGTGTAAAAATGACGTCGCCCACAGTGGGCTCAGCACGTGAGATTCGCTCGCGATACTCGTCCTCGCTGACGAATGACGCCCGGGAGCAAGAGAATGCCCCGTTCCGGATGTTAAAGGTCCGAGCGACCAAAACGCCACTGCGGACAAAACGCGGCGTGCTGTGCGGACAATCGATGACGAGGGAGCACGCCGCGCCGACCTGACCGATCCGCCACGATGCCGGCAGCAGGCCGAGTCTCGTTGCCACAAATCCGTTCGGACTCATCACCGGGTCCCTCAGCCGGCCGGATTCCGAAATCCCTTTCGAGAGGAGGTCCGCAACGAATCCATTTCGCGCTGTCCGCAGCTTCGCGATCAGGTGCTCGGTGGAGCGGATCGACTCGTCCACCGAGGCCAAAATCTCCGCAATCCGCCGTTGCTCAGCTAGCGGAGGCACCGGAATCCGCACTTGCCGGAAATCCTGAAGCGTGATCTTTGGTCGTGTCACGCCACCCGTTATCGCTGCAACTTGTCGCTGTGCATGATGAGCGTTCAGAGCGAGCGAAAGCCACTCGGCACGCACAGCGCAAACGTCGGGCCTTATTCGAATGATATCGGCGGTCACAATACCGGCAGGCATGTCCTGTGGGTAAACGGCAGAGATTCCAGGAGGGAGTCCCATCTTGGTAACGACCACATCACCCGGACGGACAGTGTGAGCATGTAGCTCGTTAGCTTTCGCCTGCGATATCCACGTATCACTGACCCACTCAAACTGGCCGGCACGGATGTCTCGCACGAATACCACTGGAGCTCCGGCCGGCCGGTAATCCCTAGCCGTAAGGTTACTGCCAAATGGACCGATGACAGTGCTACCCGGCTCTTTGGCCGCCACATCTAGTACAGTCGCGAAATCCCAATCTGATGACCGACATCCTCTGGGAACGACGCGATTGATGTTCCTATTCATACCCCAACTCCTTGAGGCAAAGAGCAAATTGGGCAGTAGCGGCATCGCGTTGGGCTTCAAGGTCGATGAGGGAAACGGCGTACTTGTCCAACCAGTTTTCTAAAGCCGCGACGACCTGGTGACGGTGGGTGGTGACGTAGCCGTCGAGGTGGGTGGTCAGGTCCTCGTGCCAGATGTCCATCACGAGGTCTTGTTCCTGGGGACCGGCCAGGTCCGCTCTGGCCTTTTCGAGGGTGGCGATGAACCGGGTCTTCAGTTCGCGTTGTCGCTTCTTGACCTTGGTTAGCTCTGCTCTAAGGCGTTTCAGCTCGGCCGGGCTGATCGAATCCTCAGGTTCCTCGTCGGCCGGCTCGTCGTCTTCGCTGGCCGGAGTGGTGGCCGCCTTGATCTGGGCGTCCAAGTCGACGCGCTGTGCCTCGACGGCCGCCAGTTCGTCGAGGTACTTGGGGACCAGCTTCGGGACGAGGCGGTGGTCCAGCGGGTCGGTGCGGGACTTCTCGTCCTCCATCGCGGTTTCGATGCTGGTGACCCAGCCGTCGATCACGCCACCGAAGCCATGAGTGGCGAGGGTACGCAGGTCAAACTGGTTGGCATCCCACCAGCGGACGATCACGCCTGCGATCTGGAACTGGTCAAGCAGGCCGATCGGCAACAGTGCGGTGGTGAACGAGTCGATCAGCTCGGTTCGGGCTGCCATCAGACGCTGGGTGGACGGCAGTTCGATGACGAGCTTGCTGTGCTCATCCCACCACGACTGTTGGGCGGCTGCCAGTTCGGCCTCGCGGGCGCATGCCCCCGGATGGTCATTGACCAGGGCTGCGAGTGATGCTCGGTCGACGCCGGGGGCGAAGTCGTGGTAGGCACTGCTCTGGGCAGCGCTGCCCAGGTCGGCACTGTCCCGGTCGACGAACACGGCGTCGGTGGTGAAGCCGTGCGCGGTGAACAAGTGGGCCTTGTCTGCGACCTCAGCTTTGGGGATACCGCCGTACAGGTGAGCGTGCACGTCGTGCGGTTCCGGCGGCGGGGCGTTGTCGGCGTACCGGCGGATGTTGAGGCTGTCGTCGTTGTCGCGCAGTTCGTCGCGGGTCACGATTCTGGCGTACCCGGGGAGGTCGGTAAACGCCTCGTACGCGTACACGATCTTCTCGATGTGCTCGGGGAGCAGGTAGTTCTGGGCGCGGCCGGCGGCGTACTCGTGGTCGGCGTTGATGAACAGCACCTTGCCGGCCCGTTCTGGGGGCTTGGAGCCAGGTGCTCTCAGAACGAGAACGCAGGCGGGAATGCCGGTGCCGTAGAACAGGTTCGGGGCCAGACCGATTACGGCCTCGACGATGTCGTCGTCCAGCAACCTGGTGCGGATGTCGCGCTCGGCGCCACCACGGAACAGCACCCCGTGGGGCATGACAGTGGCGGCGATCCCATTGCCCTTGAGGACAGCCACCATGTGCTGGACGAACATCAGGTCGGCCTTCTTGCCGCCCTCAGGCGCCCAGCCCCAGCGGAAGCGGTTGCTGTAGCGCATGCCGACCTGGGAGTAGTTCATCGAGAACGGCGGGTTGGACAGCACCCGGTCGAACAGGTCGAGCTGGCCGCCATGTGCATGCCTCGGGTTGGCCAGGGTGTCGTCGTTCTCGATCTTCGCGTCGGGGATCCCGTGTAGCAGCAGGTTCATCTTGGAGATCGACCAGACACTGCCGGCGTTCTCCTGCCCGGCCAGCAACAGGTTGCGCGGGTTGCCGCCGTGCTCCTCGACGTACTCCTTGGCGTGGATCAGCATGCCGCCCGAGCCGGAGCACGGGTCGTAGATACTCATCCCCTCGGCTGGCTTGACCAGCCGGACCATCATTCGGACCACCGCGCGGGGGGTGTAGAACTCGCCGCCCTTCTTGCCGGCCGAGTCGGCGAACTCCTTGATCAGATACTCATAGGCGGCCCCGAGCAAGTCGGGGAACTCGAAGTCGTCGGTACGCAACCGGTACCGGCTGAAGTGGGCAATCAGATCGCGCAACTTCTTGTCAGGGATACGGGAGCTGCCGACCTGCCGGTTGAAGTCGATGTGCTGGACGACTCCTTCTAGCGACTCCGGATTGGCGTGTTCCAGGGCGGCCAGGGCCTTGTTGATGCCGTCACCCACGTTGTCGTGCAGCCGACGCAGGTGCGCCCAGCGGGCCGTCTTCGGAACGAAAAACGCTTCCCGGTACGACTCGGGCTGTTCCGCTCGGTGTTCGGCCTCTTGCTGGCCCCGCGCTTTGAACCGCTCGATCACCCGTTCGTGTTCGGTATCGAACATGTCCGACGCCCGCTTCAGGAACAGCATCCCGAAGATGTATTCCTTGAACTCTGAGGCGTCCATCTTGCCGCGCAGGATGTCTGCCGCCGCGAACAGGTGCCGCTCCAGCTGCGGCAGGGTCAACTTCCGCACGTGTTCTCCGCTTCCTTGCCGGGTCTCGCATGGGGTGTCGCCTAGAGACGAGCACCGTGCCCAGGGTAGGCGCCGCGTCTGACGATCTGTCCCGCCGCCACCCCGATCGACTCGCCCTGTCGCCCGGTGGGTCAACCTCCGCAGGGCATCCACTGTCTCGCATGCTGTCCCGAAGTGCGGCGCGTCCGGGGCCGTTCGTCGCGGCGAGACTCGCGCGATGATGATGGGCATGACGCTCGATGGCGCGAGTCGACAGATCCGGCGCGGGATCAACTTTGGCAACGCTCTGGACAGCGTTCGCGGGGCTCCTGCACGGTTGCTCCTCAACGAGCGGCACTTCGACGCCGTCCGCGATGCAGGGTTCGACCTGCTCCGGCTGCCGGTCCGGTGGTCGGCGTGGGCCGACGGGTGCGCTCCGTACCAGATCGCTCCGGAGTTCTTCGACCAGGTGGATCGGGCGATCAGCAGGGCGCTGGACCGCCGGTTGACCGTTGTGGTCAACGTCCATCACTACGACGAATTGCAGCTCGTCCCAGACGAGCACGAGGACAGGTTTGTCGCCATGTGGCGGCAGATCGCGACCCGGTACGCCGACTACTCGGCCGCGTTGTGGTTCGAGTTGCTGAACGAACCGCGCGAGGCGATGACGGCCCAACGGTGGAACCGGCTGCTGGTTCAGACCCTCGACGAGGTCCGGGAGCACGACCGTCACCGGACCGTGGTCGTCGGTCCCACCGGGATGAACAGCCTCGCCGCTCTGCCCGACCTAGTGCTTCCCGCTGATGACCACCTCGTCGCGACGGTGCACTATTGCGAGCCGATGGCCTTCACGCATCAGGGCGCGGCGTGGACCCCGGGAGCCGACCAATGGCGGGGCACTACCTGGGGCAGCGACGCCGACCACGACGCGGTTCGCGGGGACCTTGCTCACGCTGCGGCCTGGGCACGCCAGCAGGGCGTCGAGTTACTCATCGGGGAGTTTGGCAGCTACGACCAGGCCAACCTTGCCTCGCGGGTGGCCTGGACCAGGTGCGTGCGGTCGCAGGCCGAGCGACTCGGCCTGAGCTGGTGCTACTGGGACTTCGGCACCGACTTCGGGGCGTACGACCCGGAAGTCGGATCATGGCGGGAGCCGCTTCGCAGCGCACTGCTCGATGGCTGATTGCCAGGCCGGGGATACGGGCGGGCGGTCCTGTGGTTTGGCTCCCTATCCACGACACGCCAGATCGCTGAGACTGTTCCCTCTCGGCCGTATACGGCTCCGGAGGCAGTCTCGCCAGCGCGCGGGGCGAGGACCACGGACTTGACCCCGCGCCCGTATCGATCGCATCGTCAACCCCGTGATGACCGGTGCCGAAGCCCTCGCTGTGCTCCTGCGGATGTGGGGGTACTCCACGATCTTCGCCTATCCCGGGACGTCGGAACTCGCCCTGTGCGCCGCGCTCAATCGCCAGGACGGTCTGGTCGTGGTCAACGCCCGGGGTGACAAGGAAGCCGCGTTCATGGCTGCCGGAGGCAACCTGCCTGGCGAGCCGGCCTGTGCTGCGGTTCTTCACGGTGCCCGCGGTCTGACGAACGCCCTCGGCGCCGTTGCCGATGTGCGACGCAGCGAGGTCCCTGCCCTGTACCTGGTGGGACTGCCGTCTCGGGCCTCGGCTCCGTTCCTGCCACCTCACGGCGAACCCGGACTGATCGACAACGCCGGGGCCTTCGCGAGGTACGCTGCCGACTGTTCGACGCTCGACAGCGACGACCCCAGCGCGTACATCAAGACCATCGCAGAGGCCCTTGACGCGGTCAACGAGCTGCCGCTCGGACCGGTCCTGCTAGGGGTTCCCCAAGACCTGCTGTCCTCCCGTTTCGTCCCGCTCGAAGCCCTCGCAGAAGCGCACCCGACCGCACCGACGCGCCCAGAACCCCCGATTGCCGAAGCCCTGGCGCTCTTTCGTCGCTCCAGGCGCCCCGTCGTGCTCGTGGACGACTATCTGTTTCGGTCATCTGCCGGCGAGGCCGCTCTCGCTGAGTTCGCAGCATTGGTGTCCGCTCCGGTGTTCCAGGTGGCATACCGCCGGGGTCCGATGCTCTTCCAGCAGGTGCGACCGGAGCGGGTAGCCACCTTCCTCGGGCCGTATGACGCGCGGAACGGGCAGCACCGCAGCATCCTCGGCTCGGCCGATCTTCTCGTCACGGTGGAAGATCGCAACATGTACCCGAGGGTGGTCGGTCCGCTGCCGGCGTGCGACAAGATCGCCATCACCAGCAACATCGCGTCCACCGTTAAGAACGGCTATCTGAGGTCCTCAGACGTCATGGTGGCTGGCGAGGTCGGCCAGAGCTTGCGACGGATGACCCAGGAACTCGCGTCCCTCCACGATCTGTCGTCGAACATCGGGCAGGGCGAGGAGCGACCCGCCCTGCCACAGATGGCAGGAGCGGCGGGTCGAGACGAGTCCTCGTGCTGCGAGAGCGCCGCAGAACTGGTCCGGGCCATCGCCCGGGGCCTCAGCACTGTGGACCGCCCATTGATCGTGGACGACAGCCAGATGCTCGGCGGCCTCGTAGCCGCGCACTACAGCTGCCTTCCCTCCTTGGTCAAGGTGTTCGGGAGCCACGGCGGGTTCGTCGGCGGCGGCCTGGCTACCGCTGTCGGGCTGGCCACCGCTCACCGTGGCCTTGGGGTGCTCGCCCTCGTCGGTGACCAGGGATTCACCAACGGCCTGCAGGCGCTCGCCGCAGCGAGCGAGCACCGAGCCCCGCTGGTGATCCTGGTGTGCAACAACGGCGCCAGCGTGTCCCTGCGTCGCCAAGCGGACTTCGACGGCCTCGGGGCGTCGGGGCAGGCGGTTCTCGGCAACGTGGGACGCATGAGCTACGCGGCGATCGCGGAGGGATTCGGTCTGACGGCGGTCGTCGAGCGCTGGCCAGATGAGACGCGTCGGTCGGACGCCGTGGCTGCGGCGTCCGACCGTTTGGCGTCGGAGATCGGCCGGGCGCTGCTGACGCGCCAGCCGTGCCTGATCGAGGTTGTGACTCCGTCGTGCCCGCAATTCTGGGCGGGGGTGTGGCGGACGGAGGGCTTCGAGGCGGAGCCCGGGTCAGCCCAGTAACAGGGACGCGCTACACCTCCAGCGCGCCGAGTACCTCCCGGGCGAGTTCCACGGTCCCGGCCGCGACGAAAGTCTGGCGCCGGTCCATCGCCTTGGCGATGTCGGTAAGCGAGTCTAGGCCGTAGTCCAGGGAGATCGGCTGTCCGTCCAGGTCGAGCACCGTCCCACCCGCAGCGTGCAGGATGTAGTGCCCCGGGGCCAGATCCCAGATCGCGAACCCCTTGGCGAACTCGATGGTCGCCTCGGTGAAGCCGGCGGCGACGTGACACAGACTGACCGAGCCGAAATCGACCCCGATCCGGCCCCGGGACTTGCCGTCCGGGGCGGGTCGGTCCAGGGCCGCCATGAGGCGATCCTGGTGAGCCAGCGGCAGGAACCGCTCAGCCGGGCGCATGAGGAAGTTCGTGACCAGCGATTCGGACAGAGTCTTGGGAACGCGCTGGCCAAGGGGGTACCGCGCTCCGTCAGCGGTGATCGCGAAGGCCCGGTCCTGACCGTCGTCGTCTCGGGCCGCGACGTACAGCTGGAGGTGGTGGTAGATGTCGCCCACGACCGCGACGACCGGTCGCCGCAGGCTGCGCGAGAACACCATGACGTGGGTGTACCCCAGGAGCCCGCGAACCGCGAGTTCGCTGGTGTCCAGCGGGTCGACCAGAACACACAGGTCCGGATCCGGATCGTCGCCGACGACCTGGGGTTCGTCCTCCTCCGAGGCGTACACGAAGCTGGTCAGCTTGCCGGCCAGCAGCTCGCGGTACCGCTCGTGCATCCACATGTCGTGGACCGACAGGAAGTTGTCGGTGTGGCGCTCGTTCTCGCTCTCGCCCCGGTCTCCGGACA
>JAFGOK010000772.1 GCA_016926535.1 Micromonosporaceae bacterium
ATCACCAAGTGCTGCACCGAGGTCTGCCCGGAGCACATCAAGCTCACCGACAACGCGGTCATCACCATGAAAGAGCGCGTCGTCGACCGGAAGTACGACCCGCTGGTCATGCTCGGACGCAAGATTTTCCGCCGCGGCAAGACAACCAATGGTTCGGCGAAGTAGTCGTCGTAGGAAGCACCACGGATCCGGCGGAATCACCGCCAGTGGCAGGAGGGGGCCGGCGCGTTTCGGCGTGCCGGCCCCTGGCACCTCCCGGGCTGGCCGGGTGGCTGGTGTTGGCGCCCCAGTCACCCGGTCAGCCCGACGGTTTCACCGGCCGCCGCAGGGAATAGGTCACCGAGTACAGCCGGTGCGGTCGATCGATCATGACAGCATTCCTGTGGTACGACTCCCAGCCGCTCGCGCCGGCCCGGTTGAGGTGCCGGAGATCGTCGAACCGCTCATCCCGCCCCCAGCGCTGCACGCCCCCGGGGTGGTGGAAGACCGCTTCCCAGTCCATGTGCCGGTCGGCTCCGAGGTCTCCCGCCGCGTGGTATTCCAGCCTGGCGTACTCCCATCGAGTCATGGCTCTATGATGCGCTGCGAACCACCGGCCAGTCGCCCGTCAAGCAATGGGGGCAGCGCCGCGACAATGGGAGCGTCCGCCGGAAGCCAGTCCACCGAGTGCAGCTCATCAATACTGAGCCAGCGCAGTTCTGCGTGTTCCAGGGCCTTCGGGCGGTCGCCATTGAGGAGTTTCGCAGAGTAGACGCGCAGCAGGGCCCGTCCGTTGCCGAGCGGGATGTCATCGCCGACCCTGTGGTTGACCATGACCTGGACGCCGAGTTCCTCGAAGCATTCTCTGGCAAGCGCTGTCGCCTCGTCCTCGCCGCTTTCTACCTTTCCTCCCGGAAATTCCCATCTACCCGCTGTTTCAGGTGGTTCGGAGCGTTCACAGGCAAGAACACGTCCTTCATCGATGATTGCGGCGCCGACAATGACGAGGGTTGCTGACCGTTCGGTGTACACGGCCGTCAAGCGTGCCAGATCCATCGGGAAATTGGGTGTCCGCCTCTACCCGCTAGGGCATCGCACGGGGGAAATGTGGCCGTGGACAACCATCCGTTGCGTGGTAAGACTGATGGTCGTCGCAAGATGACGAACTGGCCTCGGATTGGCTACAAGCTGGCAACGGGGCTGCGGGAGGTGTGTTGATGGGTGCTCGACGGGGCGAGAACCAGCGGAACTATCTCAGCGACGCCCTGGCTCTGCTGCACGGGTGGACTCGTGACGGCCGGCAGATCCAGCGGACCCTGCATCTCGACGACTGTCAGCACGCGACCCTGACCGAACACATGAAAGTTGTATCGGACGCGCTCCAACTCCGCCCTGAGATCCGGCGATTCGACGGCTACACCTACATCCGGGTCCGAGGTGACGCGGCAGGACTCTCTGCCAGCGCGGTGGCACTGGCGGCACGGATTGAGGATCTCTACGGCAGGATCACCAGCGCCCAGTCGCGCTGACAGCGCGACTGACCCGCTGACACCACTGGCGGCGCGAATACAGCGTTCCCGGCGCCGAATTTCAGACGTTGAATCGAAATTCGACGACATCACCGTCGCGCATGATGTAATCCTTACCCTCGATTCTGGCCTTGCCCACTGCCCTGGCCGCTGCGACGGAACCGGCCTCGATGAGATCGTCGTATGCGACAACCTCCGCTTTGATGAACCCCCGCTGGAAGTCGGTGTGGATCATACCGGCAGCCTCCGGAGCGGTCGCTCCAATCGGTATCGTCCAGGCCCGGGACTCCTTCGGCCCCGCCGTCAGGTAGGTCTGAAGGCCGAGGGTCGCGAATCCGACCCGAATCAGCTGCTGCAGCCCTGGTTCGGCCTGCCCGATCGACTCCAGCAGCTCTTGTGCCTCGTCGTCCGGGAGGTCGATCAGCTCTGATTCAACCTGGGCGTCCAGCACGATCGCTTCGGCCGGGGCGACCAGCGCGCGCAGCTGGTCGAGCTCTGCGGGGTCGGCGAGTTCCGCCTCGTCGACGTTGAACACGTAGAGGAAGGGCTTCGCTGTCAGCAGGTGCAGTTCAGCGAGCAGGGTGAGATCGACGCTCCCCGAGGCGTCCTTCGACGCCGCGTACAGGGTCGTTCCCCCGTCAAGCAGCGCATGCGCCGCCCTGGCCGCAGCAAGCATCGGGGCACGGTCCTTGCGGAGCCTTGACTCCTTCTCGAGCCTCGGCAACGCTTTGTCCAGGGTCTGGAGATCGGCGAGGATCAGCTCCGTATTGATCGTCTCGATGTCGTCCGCTGGCGAAACCCTCCCGTCGACATGCACGACGTTGGGATCGCTGAACACCCGGACGACCTGGCAGATCGCTGAGGCATCGCGGATGTTCGCCAGGAAGGCGTTCCCACGCCCCTGCCCCTTCGACGCGCCGCGGACCAGGCCGGCGATATCGACGAACGACACGGGGGCTGGCACGACCCGCTGGGAGTCGTACAGCTCTGCCAGCCGGTCGAGCCGGGGATCCGGCAGCCCGACAACGCCGACGTTCGGCTCGATGGTCGCGAAGGGGTAGTTCGCCGCGAGGACTTGGTTCTTGGTCAGCGCGTTGAAGAGGGTGCTCTTGCCAACGTTGGGCAACCCGACAATGCCGATGGTCAGACTCACGAGCAGCCAGTGTACGCAGGCGCGAAGTCACGGTGAGCCGGTGAGCGCCGATCGACGCCACCAAAGGGTGCCGTCGGGGGAATTTCAGTATTCGCGCGATTGTTCATGCGACGAAACCTCATAGTCAGATATCGGCTGCAATCGCTACGGTCGAAGTGTGCTGACCCTGTTCGACATAGATCGATCCAATCGGGGTCGCAAGCTGCCTTCCCGCCTCCGCAGCCTCTGGCGCGTTCGGGTCTACATGAGACCGTACCGCCGGCAGATGACGCGGATGCTTCTGGTCTCACTCGCGGGGACGGCGGCAATGATCGCCGTCCCCCTGGTCGTTCGTGGTGTCGTTGACGGCCCTGTTCGAAGGCACCAACCAGGGGCACTCCTGCTGCTCGGAGTACTCGCGGTCATCTACGGGACACTGGAGGCGGCATTCATATTCATTCGTCGATGGACCCAGTCAGAGACGGCCCTCGGCATGGAGACGACCCTCCGCCGCGACCTCTACGAGCACCTGCAACGCCTGCCCATTTCGTTCCATGAGCGCTGGCAATCCGGGCAGCTACTCTCGCGCGCGACGAGCGACCTCGCTGTGTTACGGCGTTTTCTGTGCTTTGGGCTTATATTCAGTATTGTCAATTCATTGGCACTGGCCGTCGGCCTTGGCCTGCTGCTCAGACTCGACTGGCCGCTCGGGACGCTCGTCGCGGGCAGCGCTGTCCCCATCGTGTTCGTCAACAGACGGTTCTGTGGCCAGCACCTGCTGATCGCTCGACGCATGCAGGATCAGCAGGGCGACCTGGCGACCTTCGTGGAGGAGTCCGCCCGCGGTATCCGCGTCATCAAGGCTTTTGGGCGTCGCCAGCACATGGGCAGGAAGTTCTCCGAGCACGCCAACCGGCTGTACCAGACGGCCATCGGCAAGAACCGCCTGCTCGCGACCTGCTCCTCTCAGCTGGATCTCATCCCGAACGTCACCCTCGGCCTGGTCATCGCCATCGGCGCCGTCGAGGTCGCCGAGCATCGCCTGTCCCTCGGCGGGCTGGTCGCCTTTGTCTCGTTGCAGACCGTCCTGCTCTGGCCGATCCAGTCGTTCGGATGGATCATCGCAACGGGCCAGGAGGCCATGACCGCAGCCGACCGGGTGTACGAGGTGCTGGACATCACACCGTCGATCACGGACAGCCCTGGAGCCGTCGTCGTTCATCCCCGTTCCGTCACTGGCCGCATCAGGTTCGAACAGGTCGGCTTCGCCTACCCTGACCACGACGGTGGTCGCGGGCGCACCGTCCTTACAGGAGTCGACCTCAACATCATTCCCGGGGAGACGATTGCGGTCGTCGGGGCCACCGGCTGCGGCAAGACCGCCTTGGTCTCGCTCGTTCCGAGGATCTACGACGTCACGGCTGGCCGGATCACCATCGACGACCGCGATATCCGGGACTACACCCTCGATTCCCTGCGTTCCATCGTCGGCACGGCCTTTGAGGATCCGACCCTGTTCTCGATGAGCGTGCGCGAGAACCTGACCCTCGGCCACCACGACGCCTCGGAGTCGGCCATCGCCGAAGCCATCGCCGTCGCTCAGGCCGATTTCGTCTATGACCTGCCATGGGGGCTCAATACCCGCATCGGGGAGCAGGGGCTCTCCCTTTCCGGAGGCCAGCGCCAGCGACTCGCGCTGGCCAGAGCCGTACTCGGACGCCCGAGAGTGCTGGTCCTCGACGATCCTCTGTCCGCTCTGGACGTGCACACCGAGGCCCGGATCGAGGCCGCTCTCGCCCGCATCCTGCGCGAGACCACCGCGCTGCTGGTCGTCCACCGCCCATCCACCGTCGTACTCGCCGACCGGGTCGCCTGGATCTCGGACGGGACAATCCGGGCTGTCGGGACACACTCACATCTGATGGCAACGATCCCCGCGTACCGGGCGGTTCTGTCAGCCTCCACGCGGGAGGAGGTCAGTTGAGCACCGAGCGGCGGGCGGACTTGGCCGCATGGCGCGGCATCGCGACGCAGACAGACGCAGAGCGTTCGGAAGCCGAATCGCCTGGGGCCGCCGCAGTCGTCCGGCTGCGTCTGGCCAGTCGTCGCCTGCTGGGTTCCCTGCTGCGCCCCCATCGCCGCCCGCTGCTTGCCGCCGTGCTACTGCTCCTCGCCCAGAACGCCGCGAGCATGGCAGGTCCATACCTCGTCAAAATCGGCATTGACCAGGGAATCCCACCGCTGACCGAATCGCCCAGAGACCTGACGGTCATGGCGACGGTGGCGTGCCTGTTTGTCCTGGTCACCATCGTCGAGTACGTCGGAAAGCGCGGCTTCCTGCTGCTGTGCGGCCGGATTGGGCAAACGGTCTTGCTGGACCTGCGCCAGCGAGTGTTCGACCACTTCCAGCGGTTGTCCATCGGATTCCACGAGCGGTACACCTCTGGCCGGATGGTGTCCCGGCTGACCAGCGACATGGATTCCATCACGGAACTGGTGACCGGCGAACTCGACGTACTGATTCTGTCCGGGCTTTCCGTCGTTTCGGTCGCGGGGATGCTCTTGTGGCTCGATCCGCCGCTGGCGGCGGTCACAATGCTCTCGTTCCCGTTCCTGCTGGTGCTCTCCCGGTGGTTCCAGAGTGCCTCGGCCCGGGCATATCGAAAGACACGCGAGGCCGTGGCTATGGTGATCGTCCATTTTGTTGAATCGCTTGACGGGATCCGGGCAGTCCAGGCGTTTCGCAGGGAGCGCCGAAACAGCGAGATTTTCGATGCCGTCAACGATGACTACCGTCAGGCGAACCTGACCGCGATGCGTCTGATCGCCGTCCTGTCTCCCGGGATCAAACTCATCGGCAACCTCACGCTCGCTGTCGGGCTGACCTATGGCGGCTATCGCGCGATGCACGGGCAGATGGCCGTCGGTGTCCTCGCGGCCTTTCTGCTCTACCTCCGCAGGTTCTTTGAGCCAATGCAGGAACTGAGCCAGTTCTACAACTCGCTGCAATCAGCAGCGGCAGCGCTGGAGAAGCTCGCAGCCGTTCTCGGAGAGCGGCCGTCGGTCACAGAGCCGGCTCGGCCGACTCCCCTGCCGGGCTGCCGGGCACAGGGGACGCTCGACCTCAAGGGGATCAGATTCGGATACACCGAGCACCGGCCGGTCCTTCCGTCACTCAATCTGCTCGTGCCGGCAGGGCAGACCGTCGCTCTGGTCGGGGCGACCGGCGCGGGAAAATCGACGATCGCCCGGCTGGTTGCGCGCTTCTACGACCCCGACGAGGGAAGCATTTCCATCGATGGGATCGATCTTCGGAAGCTCTCGGACCATGACCTCCGCAGGGCGATCATCATGGTCACTCAGGAGAACTTCCTGTTCTCAGGAACAATCGCGGAGAACATCGCGCTCGGCCGCCCTGGAGCCTCCATCAACGACATCGAACAGGCAGCCAAGGCGATTGGCGCGGCATACTTCATCGAAGCACTCCCCGACACGTACCACACCGAGGTTCGCAGGCGCGGCGGGCGCCTTTCCGCAGGGCAGCGCCAACTGGTGGCCTTCGCCAGGGCATTCCTGGCGGACCCGGCCGTGATCATCCTCGACGAGGCGACTTCCTCGCTGGACATCCCCTCGGAACGGCTCGTCCAGCAAGCCCTCCGCACGATCCTGACCGACCGCACCGCTATTGTCATCGCCCATCGCCTGTCCACGGTCGAGATCGCTGATCGGGTGCTGGTGCTCGACCACGGCCGCATCATTGAGG
Organism: Micromonosporaceae bacterium; assembly: GCA_016926535.1. GTDB lineage: Bacteria > Actinomycetota > Actinomycetes > Mycobacteriales > Micromonosporaceae > JABDRL01. The sequence goes on from JAFGOK010000772.1 coordinate 6,404, forward strand.
ACGGCCCGCCGGCGGGTCTTATCGCCCAGGGCGGCCAGTACGCGGATCTCCACCGGCAATGGCGAGAAAGCCTGGCGTAGCTGGGAAATCTCCATTTGGGGCTTTCCCAACGGAATCCTCAACGGCCGAGCTTCCCCGGAGGTTCACGGTGAAGAGGGGAACACCCTGACTAGCCCCCGAGTGATGCCCAGACCCAGACGTCCTCGACGTGGGTTCCCTTGCCGACCAGCTGCTCGACCGCCGTCCGTAGCAGGCCGGCGTTGGCCGAGGAGTCTGGCAGGACCAGGGCATCGACCTTCCACGTGCGGAGTTCCTGCCGCGTTGCCTCTGGCGAGAGCGTCAGCACGCTCATGGATCCGGTTTGCCCGACCAGCAGGAGTTGATCGACGACGGCCAGGTTGACCGGGCCAAAATTGGCCGTGCGGTCCGACCCGGTCGGAGCTGGCGCCAGGTAGTAACCGCACGGCGCGACCAGCGCCAGGTCCGTGTCCAGCTGCCACTGCATGACGTCGACGTTCTCGTCCCATCCGAGCGGGACGGGCAGCACAGTCCCCCCAGCAGGTATGTGGTCCCGCCATGCCCCGGTGGTGAAGAACCTGGGCGAGGGGGTGTCGGGGGCGACATCGATGGGCGTGGGGGCGATCGGGGCCAGCGCTGCGAGGACGACGACGGGCCAGGCCAGCGGAAGGGCTGCGCGGGCCATGGTGCCCGCCAGCTGGTCTCGCCAAGCCCGAAGGACTGGGACCGCCCGGTCGAGTGACAGAGCGAGCAAGATCGCGATCAGCGGGGTGACGAAGAGCGTCAGCCGGGTTGGCACGACTGAATCGAACAGGGGTAGCCGCGACACCAGTGCCCACGGACCGGGAACGCCGGTCGGCTTGCCGCCGATCAGGATCTCCTGCCCGAGGGAGAGGGCCGCGAGGACGAGACCGGTCAGCAGGAGTGCTCGGGCGACCAGTTCGCGGCGGAGCTGGATGGCGATGAGGACGAGCAGGGCTAGAAGTGGCCAGCCGTAGAAGGCGTTCTGCTCCGTGAGGTTCGCGCTGATGGTGGTGATGTTGTCCGAAGGCCCGGCCAGCGATTCGCTGGCGAAGGCGGGGAACGAGGCGAGGTCGTTGCCGTACTCCAGAACGAAGGTCGGCAGTCCTCGGTAGGCCATCGGGCCGAAGAACTGATGCCACAGCGGATACGCCGTCACGGCCCCGGCAACTGCGGCGGTGACCCCAGCAGTGATCAGACCGGCCCGGACGTGCGGAATGATCTCGTTTGGCCGGAAGGCCATGATCACGAGAATGAACAGCAGCAGGGTCACGGCGGTGAGAAAAAGGATCTCTTCGTTGATGAAGATCTGGACGATGACGAGCCCTGCGAGTTCCAGCCCGGTGCGGACGGCTCGTCCCGGAACCCGGATCCGAAGGACGGTCAGCACGATGAACGGAAGGAGGAACTGCGCGACGATGTTGGGGTGCCCGGTGCTGTGCGACACCATCGCTGGAGCGAACCCGGCGAGCAGCGCCCCGACGAATGCCGCCAGGCGTGAGCGGACGACGTGGCGGGAAAGGAAGCAGTACCAGGCGGTAGCAGTCGCGGCCGGGGCGAGCGTGAGCAGAATCAGGGCAGAGATCTCCGGCCCGAAGGCCAGCGTGATCGGAACCAGCGGGATCGCGAAGGCCAGGATCGAGGTATTCGCCATCAGGTTGACCCCGTAGGGCGCGTTGATCAATGTCGTGAACAGCGGATTCTCGCCATGGGTGAACAGCCTGGTCGCGTGCAGCAGAAGCCACTGGAGCTGGACGCTGTCCTGCCGGTTCCCAGCGACATGCAGCCCGCCTGGATCCGGGTAGAGGCCTGAGGTCAGCCAGACCCCCAGCAGGCCGAACGCTGCGAGTACTGCCAGGTCGACGAGGCGAGCGCGGCGCTTCGATCCGGTCGGCTGGTGCTGGGACGGTGGGGAAGGTGTTGCGACCGGTCCGGAGTTCGCGGTGGTGTCTGTGCTCACGCGTGCCAGATCCTACCGGGTCGCCCTGTGGGGCGGGTGCCGGCGCGGCCTGCTGCCAGACATCAGCCGTTCGGGTTCATTGGATGCGCGACCGGCGGAAACGGGCTTGGTGGCTTCAGTCGACCCTGCTCGATCGGTCAGGATGGGGTTGTGCACCAGCCAACCATCGTGTTTCGCCTGATCAGGTCCTTTCGTGCTCATGTGGCCGCGCTGGCTGTGGTGCTGATCGTCGCCTTTGTCGTCGTCGGGTTCGTTCGCCTGCTCGGCCGCCAGGACCATGCGGCCGTTGACACGAGTGCCGCGTACGGTGCCGCCAAGGCCGCTGGGGCGTTTCCCGTCGCCTCGCCTCGCCAGCTGCCCGATGGCTGGCGCGCGCTGGGTTCTGACTTCCAGCCGGATCATCCGGCAGCGATCCTGCGAGTCAGCCTGCGGGCGCCCGACGGAGGCGCGGTTCAGCTGATTCAGAGTGCCTGGCCAGCCGCATCCCTGCTGCCGGAGGAGCTCGGAGTGACAGCGCGCCGCCAGGGCACGGTCGACGTCGCCGGGCGCGGCTGGCAGTGGTATCTCGGGGAGGGCGGCCGGCGGGCGCTCGTGCTGCTGGAGACCGACCGCACCATCATCTTGGTCGGCACTGCCGCTGACCGGGATCTTCGGGCATTCGCTGGGACGCTCGCCTAGAGCGTGGCCTAGTACACCGACAGGTGGACGTGGTTCGTGTGGTCGCTGGAGGGGTCGCCTCCACAGCCGGAGTACGAGCGCCATCCGCTGGACGGCAGCCACACCTGCCGGAACCAGATCACGTACAGGACGGCGAGAGCGTCGGCGTTGGCAACGAGATACCAAGCCAGCCGGTCCCCATACGCGCGATCCTGGCCGGTCGCAACCCCGCCGAAGCTGCGCTGAGCAGAGGCGAAGTCGCACGCCCGTCCTTTGGGGTGCTCTCCGCTTCCGCCGGAGCGGTAGCAGGAGACGGTCCTGCTGAATCCGTTCGCCCACACGTGCTGGAGCGCGCGAAGCATCCGGGGGGTGATGCAGCCTCGCGTTGTCGGATCGTTCACAGAGCATCCCTCGCTCGGCCACCCGCCGCTTGGAGCGTACTGGGACGATGAGGATCGCGGCCACGTACCGCCGGGGCCGGAGGCGGGCTGGCCTCCCCCGGATGCCGCGAGCGCCTGCTCTGCGGCGTTCTTCGCGCTGACCATGGCATCGAGGTGGCGCTGCCCACTGGCGATCTCGTGGCTCAGGGCGGCATGGGTGGTGACAAGCCGCCGCTTGGTCTCGGTCAGCGCACGCAGCTGACGGTCGTTGGTGATGGTGACGCCGCGGATGGCTGAGGCCCGGTCGAGGAACAGGTCCGGGGAGTCGGAGCTGACGAGCGCTGAAGCGGTGACCAGTCCTCCGGTCTTGAACGCTGCCACCGCGATGTCGTTCGCTGTCCTGGTCAGCCCTGCCAGCTGGGTCTCGACCTCGATAATCTCGGCGGACAGTTGAGCTTGGCGCTGGCGGGACCGTTCAAGGGCCGCCTTCGCATCGACGTACCCCCGGCTGGCTCGTTCCAGCGTCGCTCGCAGCTGGCTGATCGTGCCCTCGCTCTCACCTCTGTCGCCAGGGTTGGCGGACGCGGACGGTGCGGCGATCGAGCCGAGCAGGGAACAGAGCGAGAGCGTCAGCGCCGCCCACCACGCCAGGGATCGAGTTCGCACGGTGACCATTTTGTGCAATTCCTTCTTGAAATCGCCCGTATTGTCGCCAGCGTAACTCCTAGCAGGTACATTGCAGCGAAATGGCTAGGTTCGGAGTGTCACATCCCTATTGTCCATCCGTATCGGTGATGCCAGGCTTGCGCGCTGCCCGCGCGGCGTCGAGGCGGGCCTTCGCGCCGTCCAGCCAGTCCTGGCAGATGGCGGCCAGTTCCTCGCCCCGTTCCCACAACGCCAGTGACTCCTCGAGGGTGCCGCCTGAGGACTCCAGCCGTTCGACGACCGAGGCCAGCTCTGCCCGTGCCTGCTCGTAGCTGAGTTTCGGAGTACTTGTCATAGG
>JAFGOK010000773.1 GCA_016926535.1 Micromonosporaceae bacterium
CCCCCGGCTCGCGTCGCCGGACTCCCCCAAGCACCGATGCCGCCGGCATCACCAACCCGAGAAAGGAACCACGACCATGACCAACCACGACCCTGTCACCGCCGCGATCCTCGCCCAGCAGCGCGCGATCGCCGCCACGGCCGCCGTCACCGCCGCCGTGGACTGCCCCACCTGCGGCTCCCCCACCGGCCGCCTCTGCCTGGCCATCGTCCAGCGCGACACCCCGCCCGTGCCGGTCCCCACCACCGTCCCGCACGCCGCCCGGATGCACGCCGCCGGCCGCGCCTGCGCCGACCCCTGCGAGCACTGCCCCCGCCCCCTGGCCCTCGTCCCCAGCCGCACCCTCACCAACCGCCCAGGCCAGTGGGACACCACCGCCGTACTCGTCCACCGCCACCACCGGTTCGCCGTCGGCTACGTCGACCCGTTGGGCACCGCCCGCCGCACCTACGGCGGCCCCGAACTGCCAGGCCCGTACGCCTACGCCGTCCCGCTCCCCACCGTCATCGAGGCCCGGCCCCAGCCCAGCACCCAACCGCACATCGACGTCAGCATCGGCACCACCCTGATCATCGACGGCCACGTCTACCAGGTCGCCAACGCCGGCCACGACCACATCCGGCTCGACCCCGCCCCGATCCAGCCCACCACCCCCACCGGCCTGCGCGGTACCGCCGCCGACATCGCCCAGGCACTCGACACCGCGTTCGACCACATCGACACCGCAGAACGAGCCCTCGCCGACCCGGACGACCCCGACGACGACCGGGACCCGGCCGCCGGCCCGCGCGCCACCCTCGCCTCCATGCACCGCAGGCTCACCGACGCGATCACCATCCTGCGCGCCGTCGCCGACCAGGCCGAACACCTCGCCGACGCCACCCGGCACTGACCGACCCGGGAGGCGGACCGACCGGCCCGCCTCCCGGACCACCCGCCACCGGCGGCACCCCGCCGCACCACCAGGAGCGCCAGTGACCACCACCCGCCACCGCCTCCGGCTGCCCGACCCCCACCCGCCGGTCAACGTCGCCGCCGACACCGACCACGACCGCGGTGACGTGCGCTACCGCGTCCGCGGCCCCCGAGCCACCGGCACCGTGATCATCAGCCCCGAGATCCGAGGCATCGACCAGCCGCTACCCACCCAGATCCACATCCAGTTCGGCGACCACGCCCACCGCGACCACGAGCGCGCCGACCGGCTCACCATCAACGGCGTGACCCTCGTCGGAGGCGTCATCCTCACCCCCGACGACTACCTCACCCGCGACCACGTCACCCTCGGCCTACGCCGCTCCACCGGCCCCTACACCAGCACCAGCGCCCCCACCGCCACCAACCGCTACGGCTCGGCGATCGTGCGCGCACTCGTGCAGACCTGGTACGCCCACCCCGACCGGGACCAGCTCACCCGCGCCGCCGCCGGCCGGACCGCCGCCGCCCGCCTGGCCGAACTGCACCGCAGCCGCATCCAGCCGACCCAGGAACGCATCGAGCAGCTCACCCGCGACCTCGCCGACCACTTCCGGCTCGCCGACCAACTCCACCACCTCGCCCGCGACTACGCCCAGCAGCACCCCGCCCCCGACACCGGAGCATCCCGACCATGACCGGCCGCCACGTCCACACCGACACCGCCCCACGGGCCCGATACGCTGGCCGACGAACGTCCGTCGCCCGCCGGCCGACCACCGCCGGCCCGAGAGCACCCGGCCGCACCATCGCCGCACCGACGCCCCACCTTTGGCCCGCGTACCCCGGCACGGCGACCGTCGCCGCCGCCCGAGTCCGCGAGGAACCCGTGACCGATACCGCCGACCAGGCCAGCCCCCCCACCGACCCCACCGTGCCGACCCGGATCATCGACGGCCAGCCGCACACCACCCGGGCCGCCATCGCGCACATGGCCGGGTGGAAGGCCGGCAACAGCGCCAACGTCCGCGCCAAGAGCGACCCCGACTTCCCCCACGGCGTCAAAGTCGGCCGAGAATTCTGGTACCCCCTCGCCGGACCACACGGCGTCGACGCCTACCTCGCCCTGCTCGCCCAACGCGCCCAGGACAAGAAACCCCCCGAGGTCAAACCCGGCGACCCCGACGACCTGCTCCACGGCGAGGACGCCGCCGACGCCCTCCACATCGCCGAACCCACCCTGCGCTCCTACGTGCGCTACTCCCTGCCGTACTGGACCGGCGAACGGCAGGGACGCCCCCTGCTCCCGCCACCCGACTTCGAGGAGCAACGGGAGAACAAGCTCGGCGCCTATACCCACCGAGCCTGGTACCGACACACCCTCACCGCCCACCAGAAACAACGCCCCGGCCCCGGCGCCGGCGCCGGCCGACCCCTCAAAGAAACGGGCTGACCAGGCACAACACCCCACCACACCGGATTTGACATCTAAGAAAGTTTAGATAGTATAGACGGTGTTGAGGTCACCCGGCACACACCGGCAGCAGGCTTCAGCAGCAGGAAGGCGGGGCGACTGACCGCCCAGGACAAGCCGCCCCCACCTGAATTTCACCCACAACGAGCGTACCCGAGGAGCGTCACATGGCCCGCAGAGGTGGCCTCAAGACCAACCCGCTCGCCATCCTCGAAGACGAGGAGCAGCGCCAGGAACAGGCGACCGTCGCCGCAGCCCAAGCCGCTGGCGCCACCATCGCCGACCTGCCCATCGGTATCGTGGCCCCCGACCCGGAGAACCCCGAGAGCCGCCTCACCCCCGACGCCGAGTTCGTCAACTCGATCAAGGTCGAAGGGCAGTTGCAGCCCGGCGTCGTGGTCCCCCTCGACGTCTGGACCTCCTACGGCAACGACATCACGAGCCTGGAGAGGCTCCAAGAGGCCGGCGTACTGTCGCTCGCCGACATCAAATACGTCATCGTCTACGGTCACCGTCGATGGGCCGGCTGCCGTGACGCCGGCCGCCCCACCTACAAGGCCGTCATCACCGACACCGTCAAAGACCGCGTCACACAGGTCGTGCACCGGCTCGTCGAGAACATCCACCGCGAGGACGTCAAGCCCCTCGACGAGGCCCGCGACTTCCGGCGGCTCATGAGCGAAGGACTCAGCCAACACGAGATCGCCCGACGCACCGGCCGCAACCAGTCGCACATCAGCAGGCGTGTCGGTCTGCTCGGTCTGCCCGAGGACGCCCGGACGGCGCTGGAGACCGACCTGATCACTGTTGAGGTCGCTGTCGAACTGGCCAGGCTCGGCAAGGACACCGCCCGCATCGCCGACGTCATCGACAGGGTTCGCAGCTTCGCCATGCCGGAGGAAACCGAAGGCGCCATCGTCGAGCGTGCCCGCGCCGAGCGCACCCGCTTCGCCCGCGCCCAGGTCGACAGCGCCGTGGTCGCCCACGAGGCCGAGCGCAACCGCCAGGCCAAGCGCACCGCGCTGCGCAAGGACGGCGTCACGGTCATCGACGACATCCGGGAGTACTTCGCCGACCGGCCCCACCCCCGCTACCGCTACCAGCTGCACGGCGACGACGCGATCACCGCCGCCCGCGAAGCCGGCACCGCCGCCGCCTACGTCTACGGCGCCGCCAACGTCGAGTGGTACACCACCCAGGAACCCGCCGACCCGGAACCCGTCGACATCCCGACCCCCCGCAGCGGCACCAACCCCACCCCGACCCAGACGCCCGAGTCGGACGAGCAGCGCCAAGCCCGCGAGGCCCGGGAACACGAGGAACGCGCGAAGGCCACCGCCGCCGAGGCCCGCGCCGCCGCGTGCGCCCGCATCGCGGCCAAGGCCCCCAGCCGCGACACACTCACCGCCCGCCTCGCCCGTCGCCTGCTCACCTGCGACGACATCGACAACCCCGACGCCCAGGCGCTCACGCTGCACTGGCTGCGCGCCGCCGCCGTCGTCGACGACACCGCCACCGTCAACACCCTGTTCCGCAGCGACCACCGGTTCGACGCCAAGACCCTCGCCCGCATCGCCTACGTCTACGACCTCGCCCTCGCCGAGGCCCGGGTCCGCGACAGCTACGGATGGGACGCCGAGGACGCCGACCACATCGAGCGACTGATCAACGAAACCGGCTACCAGCCTACCGAGTGGGAGCAGACCAACCTCACCGACGCCGTCACGCAGTGACCGCACCGGGCAGGCGCGTCCTTCACCCAATGACACCGATGCGCCTGCCCCCTTTCCCTGACCGCCCAGCATCCAGTGGAGACACCACGATGGTTCACGCCCACACCACCACCGACCCGACCATCGATGCCGCCGGCATCACCCACGGCCGAGTCATCGCCATCGCCAACCAGAAGGGCGGCAGCGGCAAGACCACCAGCACCATCGCCCTCGCCGGAGCCTTTGCCGAAGCCGACAAGACCGTGCTCGTCATCGACTGCGACGAGCAGGGCCACGCCACGATCGGCCTCGGAGTGCAGAAGAACGCCGCCGGCACCTACACCCTGCTCATCGACGACGAGGCCCAGGTCGACAACGCCATCGTCACTACCGAGCATCCCGGCATCCAGCTCATCCCCGGCCACATCCAGCTCTCCGAGGTCGGCCTGGCCCTCGCCCAAGAGGTCGGCGCGCACGCCATCCTCTCCGAACACGTCGAGCAGCTCCGCAGCCGCTTCGACTACATCCTGATCGACTGCCCCCCGTCGCTGAGCCTCCAGACCCTCAACGCGCTGTACGCAGCCGACGAGGTACTTGTTCCGATCAACCCCGGCGTCTTCGACCTCGACGGCCTTGCCGCGCTGCGCGCCACAGTCAAGAAGGTCCGCACTCGACTCCACCGACCGCATCTCGCGATCCGGCATGTGTTCCTCACCAACTTCAGTCCCCGCCGCGCCAACGACCGCGACGCGTACGCGTTCGTCCAGCAGGCGTTCGCCGAGGAACTCATCGACACCGCCGATCCCGTGGACGGCAAGCCCTTCCTCGGCAGCGGAGTCCCCACCAACAGCGGGGTCGGCTCATCGCAGAGCGCGGGACAACCCCTCACCCACTACGACCGCCGGGGCAGCGCGTCACTGGCCTACCGCCGCATCGCCAGCACCATCGACCAGAGGAGCACCCACCGTGGCTGAGCGGGACGCCGCCACTCCCGCCCGAAGGACCGCCGGGCGCCGCGAAAGCGGCGCCCCGGCGCCGTCCGCACCCGACGACACCCCCGGAGAGCGCCCCCTCAACTCCCGCATCAGCGCCGACGTCGCAGAACGTGCGATGAACGCCTTCTACGCCACCCACGCGCACGTCCGATGGCGTGACTACGTCGAAACGGCACTCGCCGAATACACCGAACGACTCGAAGCCGAACACAACCACGGCGAGCCCTTCCCCCAACGACCCACCGACACCCTCCCCCGAGGCCGCAAGGTGGGGATCTCCCCGCGCCGCACACCATAGGTACCTCGACACCCACCGCGTGGAGCGGACGGGCGCGCATCGAGCACGCCCGCCCGCGCTGCCGCACCCGCCCCACCCGGCCGAGCACCCAGCGGGTACCCGGTTGACCACCCATCCGTCACCCACCGCACGCGCGGAGCGGACGGGCGCGCATCGAGCACGCCCGCCCGCGCTGCCGCACCCGCCCCACCCGGCCGAGCACCCGACAGCTCAGAACAGACGCAGCTGCCCCCGGTCCTCCGCCAACGCCGCCACCGCCTCGGCGATGCGCGCCGCATCGAACCCGTGCGCGCGCACCGCCTCCCGGATCGCCCGGGACCGCGCCGCCATCGCCGCCCGGTTGGGGCCGTGCGCACCGTCGCGCGGCAGCCCTCCACCACGCCCCCGCCGGCCCATCGTGGCCAGGTTCTCCCGCTGCGTGGAGATCACCACGTGCGACGACCCACCCTCGACCGTGCCCGGGTGCACGCGCACGCAGATCGGCTCGTCGCACACCGCATGCTCCGCGACCACACCGGAACCCACCACCACAGCGTGCACCGCCGCCAGGGCATAACGCGGCGCGCTCACCACGTGCTCCCGCATCACCGGCCGCCCGCTGGCCTCATCGACCACCGGGCACCCGCTCACCGGATCAAGCTCCGGCCGCCGGATCGAGAACGAGCCGTACCCGTCGTCACCGACCGCGCCCGTCCACACCCAGCAGGCAGCGCCCGGCCCGCGCACGACTTTCGACCAGAAACGCTCGATCTCCCGCGCGTGCACGCGCGCATCCACACGCAGCTCGAACCCGCTCACCACCACATCACCCAGGCGTCAGCCCCGCACCAGCGGGCACCGACGTCGGCGAACCAGCGACGTCATCCTCACCGGCGGCATCCACCGGGGCCGACCTGTCCGGAGCAACCTGCTCCGGCACCTCCTCCACCCCGGCGGCACCCGGCGCCGACTCGCCGCTGCCAGCTCGGGCACGCTTGCGGGCAGCCCGCACCTCCGACGCCGACACGTCCAGCAGTTCGGCCACCGCGCTCACCGTCTCGCCCAGCGTCAGCAGCTCAACCACCATCCCGTCAGCCCGGGACCGGTGCTCGGCCATCTCCCGGTCGGCTCGCTGGCGAACCTCATCGGCTCGTGCCAGCGCATCGGCATGCTGCTCCACCAGCTCCTCGATGCGCTGCTCCCGCCGACGCCGTTCCTCCCGCCGCTCCGCCGTGCGCTGTCGAGCCCGCTGCCGAGCCTCGACCCGGACCGTGGACGTCCGTCGAACCACCATGTCGCTCCTCCCCCGGCGCCGAAAACTAGCGGTTGCCACGCAGAACGCGTGCGGCCCCGTCACAGCACCCCCACCATAGCCACCACACGCCAGTCGCGGCCAACGATCTTCCACAGGTGACCAGCAAAAGCGCTGGTCACCTGTGGAAGATCGACGCGCAAGCGCGTTCTGACCCGAAAATCGGAGCCGCATTCGCGGCACAAGATCTCCAAAATTCGGGTCCGACACACCTCTGGCATTATTAATGATCTTGTAGGATAGAAGCGTGATGACCTTGCACCCGCTGCACGGAGGCGACGGGTACACCTACCTGACCAGGGAGGTGGCCACCGCCGACGTGCGCCGCGAGCGGGGCCAGGAGATCACCGACTACTACCACGCCGAAGGAAACCCGCCCGGCATCTGGGTCGGCAGCGCCACCGCAGAACTCGACGTCGAGGGCACCGTCACTGAGGCGCAGATGAAAGCCCTGTTCGGCGAGGGTCTACACCCCAACGCCGAAGCTATGATCGAAGCGCTCGTCGATGAAGGCATGTCCGCCGACCAGGCCATCAAACAGGTCCGCCTGGGTCGCGCGCCCTACCGCTACCAGCCCAAGGTGACCTTCGCAGAGCGCTGCGACCAGCGCTACGCAGCCCACGAGCGCATCAATGGCCACGCCCCCGACCAGGCCCAGCGCACCCGGCTGCGTCGCGCGATGGCCGCGCAGATGTTCGCCGAGGAGCACGGTCGCCGACCCCGGAACGCCACCGAACTCAACAAGTACCTCGGTCAGATCGCCGCGCCGGCATCGCAGGCCGTCACCGGTTTCGACTTGGTCTTTACGCCCCCCAAAAGCGTGTCCGTGCTGTGGGCACTCGGCGACGACGCCACCCGACGCGCTATCGAAGACGCCCACGATCAGGCGTGGCGCTCCACCCTCGCCGACGCCGAACGGACCGTGATCAAGACTAGGTCCGGCACCAACGGCGTCGCCCAACTCGACACCACCAGCGGAGTAGCCGCCGCCGCCTTCCGTCACTACGACAGCCGCGCCGGTGACCCCAACCTGCACACCCATGTCGCCGTCCCCAACCGCGTCAAAGCCGCCGACGGACGCTGGCGCACCATCGACAGCCGGGCGTTGCACCACGCCGCCGTCAGCATGTCCGAGACCTACAACACCCGGGTCACCGCCGGAGTCGCCCAGCGACTCGCACTCGCCACCACCACCGTCGACGCCGGCCGCGGACTTCGCCCCGTCCACGAGATCGCCGGCATCGACCCGGCACTGACCACCGCGTTCGCCAGCCGGGGCCAGAGCATCGCAGCCCGCACCAACGACCTCATCGACCAGTACGTCCGCGACCACGGCCACCAGCCCGCCGCCGACATCCGCCACCAGCTCGCACAACAGGCCACCCTGGAGACGCGACCGCCCAAGCCACACGCCCGCAGCCTCGCCACGTTGCGCGCCGAATGGCGACAACGAGCCGTGGACACCATCGGCGCCGGCCGCGTCGACCGACTCCTCGACGACGCCCGCGCGGCAGCCACCCGCCTCGCACCCACCGCACCGCCGGCCGACCTTGATGCCGCCGGCATCACCGCCATCGCCCACGCCAGCGTCGAAGCCGTCGAGCAGCAACGCGCAGTGTGGACCCGCTTCCACCTCGACGCCGAAGTCCGCCGCCAGGTCCGCGACCTACCCACTCAGGTCGGCGACGACATGGTGGCCGCCATCGTTGACGAAGCCGTCCACCGCGCCTCGATCCGGGTCACCATGCCCTCGACCGAACCGACCATGCCGGCGCTGACACGAGCCGACGGGGAGAGCGTCTTCACCCACGTGCAGTCCGTGCGGTACACCTCCCAGCGCATCCTCGACGCCGAGACCCGGGCCATCGACGCCGCCCGTACCAACGTCCTGGCCCCCGTCGCCGGAGAACGCTTCGACGCAGTACTCCACCAGCTCACCACCGCCGGCCTCACCCTCGATCCCGGTCAGGTCGCCGTCGCCCGAGCCTTCGCCTGCGACTCACGGCTGGTCGTGGCCGGCATCGGCCCGGCCGGCACCGGCAAGACGACCACGATGCAGGCAGTCGCCCGTGCCGTGGAAGCCACCGGAGGCCGGCTCATCGGCCTAGCCCCCTCCGCCCGCGCCGCCGCCGTGTTCGCCGAAGGCGTCGGTGTCGAGGCGTACACCATCCACCGGTGGCTGCACCACCGCCGCAACGGCACCGACGACCCGGCATGGCAGCTCAACCCCGGTGACATCATCGTCATCGACGAAGCCGGCATGGCCGGCACCCTCAACATCGACGCGGTGATCGCCGAAGCACGCGCCGCCGGAGCCGTCGTACGCCCACTCGGCGACCCCCAGCAGCTCGGCTCGGTCGAATCCGGAGGGCTCCTGCGGCTCATCCAGCGCGAAGCCGGTGCGGTCGAACTCGACCACCTGTGGCGGTTCGCCGACCCCGACGAGGCCGCCGCCACGCTGCGCCTCCGCGACGGAACCGACGACGCCTGGCGCTGGTACTGGGCCAACGACCGCATCCAGCACGGCGACCGCGACGCGATGCTCGACGCGGTCTACCGCGCCTGGCGCGACGACAGCGCCACCGGCGCGATCACCCTCATGGTCGCCCCCACCAACGACGACACTGCCCGACTCAACGACCGTGCCCGCGCCGACCGCATCGCCGCCGGAGTCGTCGAACCCACCGGCGTGCCACTGCACGACGGCACCCAAGCCGGACGCGGCGACCAGATCGTCACCCGGGAAAACGACAGTCGCCTGCGGCTGCTCACCGGCCGCGACATGGTCAAGAACGGTGACGTCTGGGCCGTCGAAACCCGACTCCCCGACGGCGCTCTCGTCGCCCGCCACGTCGAACACCACGGGCGGATCACCCTGCCCGCCACCTACGTCGCCCGCCACGTCGAACTCGCCTACGCCACCACCATCCACCGCGCCCAGGGACTCACCGTCGAGCGGGTCCACGCCCTGCTCGACGCCACCGTCAGCCGGGTACAGGCGTACGTCGCGATGACCCGAGGCAAGGTCCGCAACACCCTGTACGCCATCACCGGACCAGGTGAACGCGTCCACGACGTGCTCGCCGGCATCGGCAACAACTTCGGCGCCTCCATCAGCGCCACCGAAGCGATGCGCGACTCCCTGCACGACAACGAGCACCTGCCCAACCTGGTCAACCGGTACCGCTACGTCGCCGACCTCGCCGCCGAGCAACGCCACCGCCAGGCCCTCACCACAGCACTCGGCGGCACGACCGTCCGCGAACTCATCCGCTCCGGAACCTACGCACGAATCGCCACCGCACTGACCCGCGCCGAGCGTGCCGGCTGGACCGCCCCCGACATCCTCGCCGCCGCCGGAACCCGCAACCTCGACGACGCCGACGACCTCGCCGGACTGCTCGCCCACCGCATCCGCGCCGCCCAGGACCACACCGCCGCCCGACTCGCCCAAGCCCCACAGCGACCCCTGACCAACCTCACCGACGAGGCGCTCACCAGACTCCGCGACCGCGCCCGCATGCGGGTGTACGACGCGGAAACCGCGCTCGCGTGGGCGCACCACGAGCGCGACGAGCTACCCACCCCGGTCCGGATCCGCGGCACCGACCACCCGGCGTGGCCTCAGCGTCCCCACGGTGCGCTCACCGACGCGCAGCTCGCCGACGTCCGCCGTGACCACCAGATCGCCCGCGAACACCTCGACCGCCGTCTGGGCGCCGCCCGCCGTGCCGTCGCCGACGCCAGTACCCCCGAGCAGGCCGACGCCGCCGCCCGCCACCGCGCCCGGATCGAGGCCCAGGCCCGCGCCCACCGTGACGCCGCCCGGGAACTCGACGCCGAGCGCACCCTCCGTCAACGGATGCGCCCCACCGACCGTGCCCGCGAGACCGCCCAACGCCAGGACCGCACCATCCCGGCGACGCCGCAGACCCTCCAGCAGGCGCGTTCCGAAGCCGACGCCGGCGTCACCCTCACCACCCAGCGGGTGGAACAGGCGCGCACCATCATCGAACGCATCGACCAGGAAGCCGCGTGGCGCCGGAGCCTGCCAACCAGCCAACGTCAGGTCGAAGACGACCTCCGCCACGGCCGCCGGCCCGCACCCGAACACCCGGTTCCGGCGTGGATCGCCGACACCCGCCACGTCACGGCCAGCGACACCTCGCCGTGGGCCGCGCACCTCGACGCCCGCCGCGAGCACCTCGCCCAACGCCTGGCCGACCTCGCCCGGGAAGCCGCCGCCCAACCCCCGGCGTGGCTGGCCTCCAGCTTCGGCCCACGCCCCGAGGACACCGCCCAGGCCGCCGCATGGGACCGGGCGACCAGCCTGGCCACCGGCTACCGGCAGCTGTGGAACGTGCCAGACGACGACACCCGGCTGCTCGGCCGCGAACCGCTGCCCAACGCCGGGATCCGGCGGCAGGCATTCGAACAGGCCCGCGACGCCGCCGGGCCGGTGCGGGCCGAACGCGCTCGCGCCAACCGCGCCGCTGCCGCAGCCAACGCCCGCGCCGAACTGCACCGCCAGCTGCGCGAAGCCGCCGAACGCGAACCCGTCGACGCCCGCCGGGTGCGTGATGCCGGCAGCATCGACCCCAGCCGCGAGCAGACCCAGCGTCACACCGAGCAGGATCAGCAGCGCCGCGTCGCAGACCAGGATCAGCAGCGCCGCGCCGCCGAAGAACAGCAGCGCCGCGCCGACGACGCGCGTGGCCGCGCCGCCGATCAGCCGCGTGGACCCCAACCGCCACGACCCGGATTGTGACCGGTCAGTCGCCCACCAACCGACCCGAAGCGCGAGGTCAACAGGATGTGGTGGTGACTACCCACCGGTTGGCGCGCTCACGCACATACGCCCAGGTCGGGTCAGCCTCAGCACGGGCCAGCAACCGCCGGGCAGCCTCCCCTGCCGCACGCCGGTCACCATCGGTCCAACCAGCCACCCAGTCGGGGTCGGTGTCGGCCCGGTAGAGCAGGGTGCCATCGACGCGTCCCTGCTCGGCATCGACCAGCCATGCCGCGTGGTTGGCGCCGGCCTGCTCGACGATGCGCTGCCGCAGTAGCTCGGCCGCGCCGCCAGTGTCCAGGCCCATGTGCTCGGCGACGTAGGCGAGAGTCGGCTCGTCGAGCGGGGCGACCATCGAGGCCGCATGGACGGCGTCGGTGCACCGGACCCGTTGCAGCACCCCCGAGGCGCTCACCGCAGGCTCGATGGTGATCCGGTGGTCGTAGCCGCCGACGCGCAGCGCAGCGGCCTGCGTTGCGGGATCGGTCTGGTGATGGTCGCGAACCGGAGCCAGCCGCACGTCGTCGTGAGTGCCCAGGTGACTCAGCGCGACGTCAACGGTCTCCCGGTCCAGGTCGCCGGGCAGCGCGGCCCGCAGCAGGGTCAGCGGCACGATCGCACCGGGCCGGTCGGCCAGACGCGCGTACGCGGCGCGGATCTGGGCCTCGACCGGCCGGGTGTCGCGAGCCAGCGCCGCACCGCTCGGACCCACCGGAAACGTCACCGTCACCGGCGTGAATCCGGCGCTGGCCGAGCAGCTCGGGCACCGCGACCCGCCCAGGTCCGGGCCGAGCACGTATCCGCAGGAACCGCACCTGCGATACCGGGAGTCCAGTTCAGCCACGGCGGGCTCGATCATGCCGGTCTCCTCACCTTCGCCCCGGATCGGCTCGTCGACGCCCAGCCCCGTCCAGCCCCAGCGACGGGTTCGGCGAGCAGATCGACCAACCATGCCGGCAACGGACATATCTCAACATCCAGCTCGACGACGTACCGGGCACCGCCGACCAGCGACCCCGGACCCACCAGATACCCCCCATGCGAGCGTCCCGGGCCGCGGATGTCAATGCCTGGCCCCAGCCGGGATCGTCCTCCCGAGCTGCTGGCGATCGTCGCTCCGAACGGAGCCCCGAAGTACAGGTGCAGCCCGCCCGGCGTACGGACCGTCAACGTGCGCGGCACCGCCAAGCCGTACCGCGCACACAGCGACGAGAAGACGGCCGTACCGTCCGGGCTGTCCGGATGGCGGTCCAGGTCCAAGGCCACGATGCGCGAGGCGCGACACCCCACCCCCACGTTCGCGCCCACCGGCCACGTCCGCCGGAGGCGTTCGACGTCAGCGGTGCAGCGTGCGCGCCACCCCGGGGCCGGACGCCGCCCGCCCGCCGGCAGCGGGAACACCGCCAGTCCCCGTACGGCGGCAGCGACCGGGTCCGGATCTACTCCGGGTAGCACACGCACTCCCCGTACGGATCACCGCGCCCACCAGCGCCGCACTCCGGGCAGCCGCCATCATCGTCGCAGGTACACCCCTCGTCCCAGCCTGCGCCGCAGTCCGGGCAGCCGCTGTTGTCGTCGAACACCCCGGAGAACGTGGGATGCCGCACCCCGTCGAAGACGAGCAGCGACTGCGGACCTTCCTGCCCCCACGGCACGTCGGGCAGCTGCACCGCTCCCTCGCGCTCCTCGCCGCAGGTGTCGCACTGGAGTTCGTCTTGCCAGAGCGTCACCGAGAACGCCGAACCCGGATAGCGGTCGGTGTGGATCAGCCGCCCCGGACACGGGCCGTCACCGGACTCGTCGAGGCCACACACCATGCCGTGGTCGCACGGCCCGGAACACCGGCACGGCCGATCCGCCGCCACCGCACGCCAGACCGCCTCAGCGCGAGCTCGCGCCGCTGGCATCGCGTCGGCAGGCAGCACCCGCCAGCCGAGTTCCTCCACAGCGACGTCGACCTCATCCGGGTACGGCGCCAGCAGCACCGGGTCGATCACCGCCGTGCCGGTCGCATGCAGCGTCCGTGCCGCCACCGAGTACGGCTCACCGGTGGCCGCCATACGGTCGCGAATCGCGGTTTTTCGGGCCTTGTCGCTGGTCATCTGTGTCTCCGTGATCACGGGACGTCCCACGCCCATCCCGCCGAAGTCGATGACACGAGCGGCATCAGCAGCACGCGAGTCGAAGACCCTTGTCCTCGTCACTCCACGGTGCGCGACGTGGGCGCGCGGTGCGAAGCTCGGAGCGGGCCAGCGTGGCGGCCCACCAGTCAGAATAGGCCAGCCCATCGACACAGGCCCGTACCGACACTCGGCCATCTCGATACCGTCACCACCCGCGCGGCGGATCGTCGCATCGACCCGGTGGGGCGCCGCCGACACAGGCCCGCCACCCGTCTAGGGTCGGCGCCATGCGCGTAGGCGTCTACATCGACGGATACAACCTGTACTACGGCGCCCGAGGACTCATGGGCGGCCGGGGCCAGGCCGGATGGCGCTGGCTGGACCTGCGGGCGATGGCCACCAGGATCGTCAGCCAGCACTCCGGCTGGAGCAGCCCGACGATCGAACGGGTGATCTTCTGCACCGCCAGCATCGACGGCACCACCAACGCCAGCGGCGCCCGCGACCAGACCATCTACCTGCGAGCCCTCCGCACCGCACGCGCAGTCGACGTGACCGAGATGGGCCGCTACGTCTCCCGCGTCGCCGTTGCCCCGCTGGCCACCAAAGGCCCCAACGGTCGCCCCGTCATCACCACCGCCAACTGGCCGATCATGGTGCAGGACGCCGCCGAGCAGCCGGTCCCCGGCGCCCGGTTCATGGTCTCGGTCGCCCGCCGCGAGGAGAAGGGCTCCGACGTCAACGTCGCTGCCCACCTCCTGCTTGACCTGCTCCACCAGCGCATCGACGCCGCCGTGGTGATCAGCAACGACTCCGACCTCGCCTACCCGATCCGCCAGGCCCGCGACCTGATCCCGATTGGCCTGGTCAACCCGCAGCGCGGCTTTCCCGCCGGCGCGCTCAACGACCGCCCGACCCGGGGCGTCGGCCAGCACTGGTGGTACCAGCTCACCCCTGCCGACCTCACCACCTGCCAACTTCCCGACCCGATCGGCCCGATCCACCGCCCGGCCGGCTGGTGAGTTGCGCGATCCGCCCAGCTCAGCCATACTTGAGCCACATACCGCCCGACCCCCTCGTGGGTCGGGTTTCCTTTTTCCCCGCCGCGCACACGATGGCCCTGCGGCACCGCCCCTGTGGATAAGCGCCGGTTATCCACAGGCATCGAGGTACCTGCTCGCACCCCTGTCCCCAGGGTGCCAGAGTGAGGACATGACCGACCTCGCTCTCCTCGACGCTACCCAGGCCACCATCACAGCCCGCACCGATCCCGACGGCCCCGACGCGAGGGGGGCACTGCTGCTCGCGGCGGACACCGCCGCAGCCGCAGCCGCCACCAACCCGCCGGACACCGACCGATGGGTGTTCGCCGCCATCGCCGTCCGCGAGGCGATCGACCGACTCACCGAAGACCTCAGCGACGACCTGGTCCTCGCCGTCGACCTTCCATCCTTGGCCGCCGCAGCCACTGCGGCCGTGCACCCACCCCTGCGCTCGCTCATCGGCCACCTGGTGGACTTCTACGCCACCGCCGCCAGCGGCGACACCGGCTCCCCGTGGCGCCGTCTGGTGTGGGCGGCCGTCGCCGACCACCTCGACCGGGCCGCCGGGGAACTGCCATGACCACCTCCTACGGCGACTACCTCGACGAGACCGCCGCCGCCCTCAGCCGCGTTTACGCCGCACTGCGAAAAGCACCACCGGACGGCATCACCGACTACGCCGCCGCCGCCATCGCCCGCACCCAGTTCTACCGCGCACTCGAGCAACAGATCGTCACCATCGCTGGCGGGGCCGGTGGCGACCTCGCCCAATCGGTACGGCGCGCCACGGCCCGAACCTCCCCCCATCTGCCGTCCACACCGGAGGCCACCGGCCCGGTCGCTCTGGCGCTCCGTGCCGCCGCCGATGCCAGCCGCGCCGCTGGCGACATCCTTGCCACCCACTTCGACCCGAGGGGTAGGCCCCGCACTTCCGACGCGATGGCCATCGCCGCAGGCGTCGACCGGGAACCAAACCTTGCGCGCCTGGCTCAGCTGGCCCGCGCCGCCAACGACATCGACCGCCGCTTGGCCCAGTGGCTGCGACATGGCTACGAGCAGGGCAGTCAGCAGCCGATCGTCGAGTCCGCCATCGCTGACGCCGAGCACACGGCAGCCAACCGACGGCGACCCCCCAAGGCCACTGCCCAAGCTGACCGTGCCACGCTGCATCGACTCGGGCCAGCCCCTCTCGTCAACGCCGCTGATCGATGGGCCACCATCACCACCCCGGCCGAAGCGGTCGCCGCCGTTGACGTCGCCCGGGCCTGGCTGGTGCGCCACCGCGATCACCTCACCGCCGCCGACCTGAAACTCCTCACCCGCGTGGGCCTCGCCCTCAGCTACGAGGTCGAGTACCTCGCCGGCATCACCACCGGAGCCAACACCATCGGAGCCAACACCATCGGAGCCGAGGCCATCACCAACCGATGGCTGCGCGCCGCCCGCGCCGCCGACGGGCTCCGCAGCCTCCACCGCCCCGACGCCGGTGACGGACCAACCGCGCTGGCCGCAGCCGAGACCTGGATCCGCGACCAACTGCGTCCCAACCGTCGATGGCTCCCCGCCGAGGAACTGCACGCCTCCCCCGAACTGGCCGCATGGCGTCAGACCGCCCGTGACCTGGCCGCCCGGATGCCCGACTTGGCCACCCTGGTTCATCACGGCGCCCAACACGCCGTTCAGCAAGGCGAACTGTTCGAACTCCATATGCGGCTGCAACAACGCGGCCGGCTGGTCGCCGAACCCCAGTGGCGCGTTGCCCAGGCCAACGTAGGACCCGCCGCTGAACTGCTCACCGCCACGAGAGAACTCCGCGGGCACAGCGTTCGCCTGGCCGAGGCCGCCGGAACGTCACCGCTTCCCGGCCTCCACGAAGCCGAGACCCGGTACCAGCAGGCCCGACGCCGCGTCCAAGACGAGGTTCGGCGCGTCGCAGCGAGCGAACCACTTGATGCCGCCGGCATCACCCACGGTCGCAGCACGTCGGTCCGCCGAGACGCCGCGCCGGTCCAGCGCCCACCCACACCGTCGCGCGTCGAGCCGCCCCGGCCCGAAACCCCACGCACCATCGAACCACCGCAGCCCCGCGTACCTCCGCCATCACGCGGGCTGTAGTCGGATGCCGCCACCCAAGATCTACCCATGTCCCTTTGTGCGCTGCCAGTAATCCCTCAGACCTCGGTGGCGGTGCGGCGTTCGGCAGCAGCCCACTCCTCGATCATCTCCAGGGCTCCGCGCAACTGCCCGGCGATCTGGTCGAGGGCCGGCGCCCGCCCGCCGGGCTCGGTAGCGGCTTGGGCGAGCATCGCCTCGACCGCCGTGGTGGTCAGGAACGCCGGCAGCACCAGGCGGGGCACCGCACCCTCGCCGCGTTTCCACCGCGCCACGCTGATCATCAGCAGGGCCTGCAACCGGTCGGCGAGCACCCGCAGCAGCGTCACCCGAGCCAGATCGTCATCAACGTCGACATTGGCCCCGAAGAACGCCCGCGCGGGGGCCAGGTTGATCCGGGTCGGGTCGGCACCAGCGTCGGCGGCCGTGGTGGTGGCCATGAGCGTTTGCATCTCCACTACCCCGGCCAGGGTGTGCGCCACCTCCAGCCGCCACAACTCCAGCCCACCGGCCCGCTCCTGCTCGGCAGCGGCCTCGGCCGGGGTCAGTACCCGCTCGATCAGCCCGAGCACCCGCAGCGCCTCCACGAGGTCACCCGGATCGGCCATCGTCCCCAGTGCATGTGCTTCCACGCCTGCCCACCCTGCCATGTCCGTCCGCGCACCCGGGTGGTGGTGTCCCCCCCACGGGTGATGATGCCCGCTTGCACTGGCGACGACGCTCAAGGGACACCGTGCAGGGGGAGGCGCCCATGCTCACGGCAACATCCAGCCCTGCGAGCGATACCCGCCCGGTCCACCCACGCGAGCAGACCGGTAGTGGTCAGCGGCGCCGACGGCGGTGCGGATCGGCCTCGGCAGTGATCCGCGCGGCCGTGGCCTCCCCGAGGGCCACGTAGATGCCGAGGGTGCCCAGGTGCCGGTGGCGGCTCTTGGCCTGGAGTTCCGCCGCGCTGCGCCCGGCAGCGGCCAAGTGGGTCAGCCCGGAGTGGCGCAACTGGTGAAGGGTGTAGCCGACCCCGTGCGGATCGTGCAGCTTGGACGCCTGCTTGAACAGGTACTCCGCCCGGGGGTAGGACAACCGGCCCCGTCCGGTTCCCGGGTCAACGTCATCGTCGGCGACCGCCCGCCGGCCCCCGCGCGGCGCGCGCCGGTCAGCCAGGAACACCGGCCCCTGCTCTCGCCCGCGCAACAGGCGGGGCAGCAGCCGGGCGGTCGGGGTGGCCCAGTGCACGTACGCCCGGTCGCCGCCCTTCTCCACCACCAAGGCGCGGCGAAACTCGCAGTCCAGATCGGGCACGTCCAAGGCAAGGACCTCCTCGGCGCGCGCACACGTCTCGTAGAGCATCCGCCACAGCACCCGCTCGCGCAGCGCGCACCGCTCGTCAACGAACAGCCGCTCCAGGCGGGCGGCTGGCACCGCCCGGTCCCTCGTACGGGTGGTCTTGCGTCGCTCCAACCGACGGGCGGGGTCGTCGATCAGCCACTCCTGCCGGCGGGCGTAGGCGGCAAACGAGCACAACGCCGCGCGATGCTTGTTGAAGGTGTTCGCCGCCGCAGTGTCCCAGCGGGCCATCACTCGCTCGAAGACCTCCGGGGTGAGCGTCGCCGTCGACGAGCCGTCCCCGGCGACCGCGCGTAGCCGCCCGAGAGTCTCGGCGTAGGCGAGGCGGGTACCCGCCTGGCTCGCGCCGAACCGGTCCAGGAACCGGTCCACCGCCACGCCCAAGGGCACGGTGTGCCCGCCGACCGGCAACGCCACCACGGACACCGTGAACCACCTCACTCGGCTATGTGACACAGAACGTTGCCGAGTCGCCCCCAAGATCGCGATTGCCGATCCCTGGTCATCCCGGGTCGATCATCGACTCTGTGACACAGAATACGACATTCTGTGTCACACAGCCGCATCCATGTAACCAGTGACAGACCAAACACGCCACGTGCCACCGGGGCTCCGGTCTGGGCGCTCGCCATGCAGATACTTGATCAGCTCACGGGTCTTACGTTGGGCCGCCAGTGAGCCCCCGGCCACCCCGCCGGTGTCGACGACCTTGGTGGTCACGGCTGCTCATCCTCTTCGGCCGCCAGCCGAGCCAAGCGCTCGGAGGTCAGTCGGGCCAGCACCGCAGCGGTCTGCTCCTGCGGGCTCGCTGCGGACGACGGCCAGGCGCCCGGAGTGGCTGGCCCGGAGTCATCGGCAGGTCGGGTATCCCAGTAGCTGGCCCCGGTGTAGCCGCCGAGGGTCGCGAATGCAGCGTCGAACCCGGCGTCGATGCTGAGATAACGGCGCATGATTCGGCTCAGTTCGTCCATTGCCGTTTCGTCGGCGCGTGTCTTGCGCCGTTTGCGCTCGTAGTACGCCTGCTGCGCTTCAACGCGGTCCAGGAGTTGGCCGCGGGTGAGCATGCGGGCTTCGCCGTCGGTCAGGTATTCGAAGGTCATCACGCATCCTCCGCCTGCTGCGTGTGACCGGCTGCGTAGTGGAACAGGTCGGCCTGGGCGGGCCAGCGGTGGATCATCTCGATCACTGCGGCGGCACGCGGACGGTCCTCGGCTGCGGCCTCAGCCGCAGCTTCGACGACCTCTTCCGAGCCCGAGGCGATCCGGGTCGCGCAGTACTCGACCTCGGCCCAGTCGCCTTGGGTGATGGCCGTGCACATGCGGCGGGTGAAGTCGAGTACCCACGCGGTCGGCTGCGCGAGACGGTGCTCCATGTTTGCGGTGCTGCGGTTCTTCGGATCGATGCTGTCGCTCACCCCGGGACCCCTTCGCATGGATACCGAGACGGTAGCCGGCGATGTGGGCCAGCTACCGTCCGGGGCAAGTCCGTTACTCTGTTAGGTGATCGATCGAAGCCTGTACCCGGATCGGTGTCCTACCGCCGTTTCGGGTTACAGGCTGAACTCGCCGTCTTCGACGCCGCCGACGAAGGCCGCCCACTCGCCTCGGGTGAAGCTCAGGACTGGGCCGTTCGGGTTCTTGCTGTCGCGGACCAGGACGGCGCCCACGGTGTCGACGAGGTTCGTCGCAACCTCGACGCAGTTGCCGCCGTTGCCGCTTCGGGTGCTCTTGCGCCAGATGGCGCCGGTCGCATCAGCCACTGGTAAATCCCTCCACTGCTGAACTGATCATCTTCCTCGACGCTTCTTCGTCGAGTGCCCGGTCGACGAGGTCGCGCCAGGCAAGCTCGTACGCGCCAACCTCGTCGGGCTTGTTGAGGTACATCGCCCCGGTCAGGGTGTCCACGTAGACCAGTGGCGGCTCCAGCAGCTCGTTGGTACGCGGGTCGTTCGGGAAGTCGAGGATCGTGAACGCGCTCGCCATCCCGCCGTGCAGGCCGGCGGTGAAGGGCAGGATGCGGATCGATACGTTCGCCTGACCGGTGAGGTTGAGTAGATGCGCGCACTGCTCAGCCAGTAACCGCTCATCGCCGGCCAAGCGTTGAAGCGCCGCTTCGTTGAGGACCACGCTGAGCTGGGGTGCTGGCGGCCGATGACGCTGGAGCAGCGACTGCCGTTCCATCCGGACCCGGACTCGCCGTTCAACCTCATCCTCTTCGATGTATTCGGCCGGAACGCGAGCAACCTGCTCGGCGTAGGACCGCGTCTGTAGAAGACCGGGAACCAGCTCCGGCTCGTACTGGCGGATGGTCTCCGCGCTGTCTTCGAGCGATACGTACAGCCCGAACCACTCGGGCAGCGCCGTCTCGGTGTAGTCGTGCCACCAGGACTTCCGGCGCCCGTTGCGCGTCTCAGCTGTCAGCGCAAGGAGCAACTGCACGTCCTGCTCGGACGCCTCGTACAGCTCGAGGATGGCCTTCACCTCGATGTCCCGGAACCGTACGCGCTCGTCGCCCTCCTCCATCCGGCCGAGGGTGGCCCGAGCACGCTGAAGCCTCTGCGCTGCGGCTTCCTGAGTCAAGCCGGCCTGCAAGCGTAGTGCCGTCAGCCGGCGCCCGATGTAGCGGCGGAGCAGTGCCGAACCAACCGTGTCAGACACCCAGCTACCTCCCCGGTTTTTTGGGCGCGTGTCTCGCCCATTTTTAGCACGCTGAGCGCGTGCTGCGACAGGGCCACAGGACACGTGGCAGACCGCCCTACATGCTCGGCATTACACTACGCCGATCAATTAAGGGCAAGGCAAATTGGGCCGTTGCTTTTTGGGCCGACTAACAGTTGAATGTCTAAAGCCGGACATTGAGCCCGACAGATGATCTAGGTGGGTGGCAACCGGCTGGCGAAGAACAGGAGTCTCAGCGGCCAAGCGTGCGGGGAGGGCGTCGATGTTGACATTCATCGTTCTTGGGGGCCTCGCTGTCCTCGCCGTCGGGCTGGTGCTCGGCTTCTTCCTGGGCAAGCAGGCAAGCCTCTGGTGTCCAGCCTGCGGCCAGTCATCTCTGTCTGACTCCAGTTCCAGACGTCAGCCGGTGTCCGCAGGCGCTCGCCGCCCCGGGTCTTGATCGCTGTATCCGCCCCGTACCCGCCGAGGTACCTCATGCGCGCAGAACCCCTGGCATCACCGCCCAAGGAGATCGCCGTGATCCGCACAGCCCTCGTCGCTAGTGATGCTGCCGGCATCACCGACGACCACGACACCGATGGCGAGTCGGCGGCTCTCGACACCCGAGAGACCACGCATCCCACGATCCACAGTCCACGTGAAGCACGGGATGCCGAGGCTGGCGGTGGAGCATCGTGACGCAGCCGCCACACATCCCCGCGCAGGTCCCTTGGGGCGCGCACCGCGCCGATCGAGACCCGTCCTCGAACCGGTTGTGCCTGCCCAACGACCTACTGCTGATCTTCCTGGATGACTTCACCAGCAAGCTGCGGGTACACCCCCGGGCCGCCGGCTACGCACTGGCCGGGGCGATACTGCTCGACCTGCTCGCCACTAAGCGGATCACCATCACCGACCAACACCTCGCGGTGGGCATGCACCAGCCGCCCCCAGCCGACGACCTGCTTCGCCACACCTGGGGGCTGCTCATGGCCACCCCGGAACAGACCGACGTGACCTTCTGGGTCGAACACCTTGCCCCGACCGCTCTGGACCGGGTGGTCGAGCGGCTGGAGGCCACCGGCTGGATCCGCCGCTGCCGTGCGGTGATGGGCGGCACGCGCTACGAGGCCCGGGACCGCAACGCGGTGTCCTGGCGCCGGGGCCGGTTGATCTGTGCCGTGTGCGATGCGCAGCCACCGGTCGAGGACGTGATGCTCTACGTCCTGGTCGAGGCGGCTGGGTTCGTCCGCGCGCTGCTGGACAACGCAGTGAGAGTGCCCACCCCCGAGCACCTTCAGACAGTGATCGGGCAGGCGGCCCGTGACTGCCCCAGCGCCCGTGACGTCATCCGCGCTGTGCAGGACTTCGTCGCCCGGGTGTCCCTCGCCCCACGCTGAGCAACCTGACCACTTTCCCGCACTTCCCCTGGTTTCGTTCCACCCCTCATGGAGGTTGTTGATGCTCATATCTGAGCGGTCCACCGGGTTGAAGCCGGACGCCGTTGGCGCCCCGTCGATCGCCGGGTTCGCACTGAACGCGGCGGCGCCGATGATGGTCGTGGGTGCCTACGTCACCACCGCGTGGGCCGTGACCGGCGTGGTCCCGGTCGCTTTGGCCCTGGTCGGTATGGGGGCGCTGCTTGCCCTGTGGTGCGTCGGCTACCTGGCCATGGCCCGGCACGTGGTCAACGCCGGCAGCCTGTACACCTACCTGGCCCACGGCATCGGACCGTGGGCGGCCACCGCCGGCGCCGCCGTGCAACTCCTGGCGTATTCGCTGTTGCAGGTGGGGCTTTACGGCATTGCCGGAGTGCAGGCCGCAGCCCTGCTCAACGGGCCGGTCGGCCTCGCACTGCCCTGGTGGGTCTGGGCAGTCCTCGCCTGGGCACTGGTACTCATCCTCGGTACCCGAGGCGTCGGGGTCTCCTCCCGTCTGCTCGCGGCGGCGATCGTCGTCGAGATCGTGCTCATCACGGTCATCACCGCCGTGGACCTGACCCACCCGGCCGGCGGGCACATCTCCACGGCAGCCCTCGACCCGGGCGGCCTCACCACCGGCAGCCTCGGCGCCGTGATCGCGATCGCGGTCACGGCATACGTGGGCATCGAAGCGGCCCCCGTCTACTCCGAAGAAGCTCGCCAGCCGCAGACCACCATCATGCGCGCGACCTACCTGGCCCTCGGGCTTATGGTCGCGACCTACGTGTTCGGTTCCTGGGCGATGAGTGTCGTGGTCGGCCCCGACCAGGTCATCGACACCGCGCGACAACTCGGCCCGGACATGCTCCTGGTGCCGGCCTCGACCCACCTTGGCGGCAGCATCCTGGTCGACCTCGGACACGTGCTGCTGCTGACCAGCATCCTGGCCGGGTTGATCAGCTACCACAACAGCGTCGCACGCTGCGGATTCGCCCTGGCTCGTGACGGCGTCCTACCCGGATGGCTGAGCTGGACCAACCCACGCACCGGAGCACCGGTGGCCGCATCGCTGACCCAGAGCGCCACCGGCCTCGCGGTCATTCTGCTGTTCGCCATCGGCGGCTGGGACCCGCTCACGAGGCTGTTCTTCTGGGGCGGCACCACCGGCGCCCTCGGCGTGCTGATCCTCATGGTCGCAGCCTCGGCAGCCGCCCTCGGGTTCTTCCGCCGCAGCCGGCGCGGCGAGGGCCGCTGGGCAACCCAGATCGCCCCTGCCCTGGCCACCGGCGCCCTCGGGGTGTGTCTGCTGCTTGTGGTGGCCAACTTCGCCAACCTGCTCGGCGTGGCCCCGAGTCATCCAGCGCGATGGATGCTCCCCGCCGGGTACCTCCTCGCGGCCGGTGCGGGCCTCGGCTACGCAGCATGGCTGCGCGCCCGCCGCCCACACGCCCTCGCAGGCATCGGACGCGGGGCCAACGCGATCAGCTCGTCACTGGCCTGGGAGGTGGCCTGATGGGCATCAACACCTTCACCCGACCCGACCACGGCATCCGCCGGGCCACCACCGCCGAGGCCGGCGCCCTCGGCCGGCTGATCGCCCTCGCTTTCGACCCGATCCCGATCACCCGATGGTTGATCCCGTGCACCCTGGAACGCGAACGGATCACCCCGGCGTACTTCGCGATGCTCGTCAAGCACGCCGCCATCCACGGCACGGTCGAGACCACCCGTGACGGCGCGGCCGTGGCCGTGTGGCTGCCGAGCGGAGAACCGAACCTGCCCCCGATCGACGACTACGACCAGCGGTTGGCCGAGATCTGCGGGGCGCACGTCGAGCGGTTCCGCGCACTGGACACCGCGATGCACGCCGCGCACCCCACCGGCCTGCCCCACGAGCACCTGATGTTCCTGGCGGTCAACCCCAGCAGGCAGAACCAGGGCCTCGGGGCGGCGCTGCTCAGCCACCGACACGAGGTGCTCGACTTCCAGCGGACGCCGGCATACCTGGAGGCGGCCAGCCCCGACGCCCAACGGCTCTATGAGCGCCACGGCTACACCACCTTCGACGCCCAGTTCACCCCCGCCCCCGACTGTGCCGGGTCGATGATCCCGATGTGGCGCTCCCCGCGAAGGACCACACCATGAAAGCCCTACGTATCCACGACGGCCAGGTCCAGACCCGGGCAGTGACCTACCGCTCGTTGCCCACCCGACAACTGGTGACGATCGTGGCCACCGCCCACATCGGCCACCCCAGCTACTTCTCCGACGTGCGCACCTACGTCGACCAGCAGGTGGAGAACACCGGTGCGGTGGTACACGCCGAAGGCTGCCTGAGCCAACGCCCCGAGGAACACGAGTGCACCCCAACGGAGTGGGCTGCGGTCACCGCGCTGGTTCGATCCCAGGAACTGGACCGGGCCAGCATCGCCAAGATGCCCTGGGGCTGGCTGCACCAGAACGAGTGCCTGCCCGGGCCAACCTGGACCACCCATGACCTGACCGCGCTGGAGGTCGTGCGCCGGATCGGTCCGGAGAAGGTCCTCGACCAGCAGGCACGTACCCAGCGCGAGCTGAAGACCGAGACCGAGGCCGACCAGCAGAGATACGCAAGCCTGGTCGCGGGCACCTTCCGGTTGGCGGCCAGCCCGCTGTATCCGCTACTGCGCCGGATCAAGCGGGTGATGGATGCCAGCGAACGCGTACGGCTGGACCAGCGCAACGCGATAGCCCTGGAGGCGGCCCTGACCGAGCCGGAGGGGCGCGACGTCGTGATGGTCTGGGGGGTCGGGCATCTGTCCGGTCTCGCGGTGGAGATGCGCCGCAGGTACTTCCTCCACCTGCCCAGCCGCGATCGGTGGTTGACCGTCGGCGCGCTGCCAAGGCTGAAACTGGCCGACGCGACGGCGGCATCGACCGCCTGACCCTTCCCTGGGTGCGGTAGGCGTGCCTTGTCGGAGTCACGCCTACCGCACCCACCCCGCCCGATAAGCCGGACACCGGTTGGACTACCCCGCATCCCCGACGTCATCGCCGTCGTTGACACCGCCATCGGCGACCTTGCCGTAGCCATCTACCGCTCGACCCGTCCACCAGGGAGATCGTCGTGACGCGTGCCGCAACTGCCCTCGACGTCAGTGATGCCGCCGGCATCACTGACGCCCATGCGCATGGACTGAGGCGAACACGACTCCGTCGCGTCGTGGCGTTCGACCTGCCTGTCGCTACGGACGTCCACATGCTCGACCGCGAACTTCGCCGTTAACGGCACCAGCTGCCAGCCGCCGTGTCCTCCCCTAACACCGGCGGACTGGCAAGGGTGGCGCGCCGTGCGGCGCCTCCGATCACGGCGCACCACCCGCCCACTTCTGCAAAGGCAACTCGAATAGGTCGGAGAAACACCGTGACAGCCGGACCCACCTCCACACTCCGCGCCAGCGACAGCCCACCACACGGTGGCATCGTCGCATCGACCATCGGGTTCATACCCCGGCCGTTCGTTCTCGTCATCGATGACGACGGCCAACCCGCAGAGATCGTGGCATGGGGAATGACGCTGCCGGACGGTTCGAGTGTGGTCGTCTGCTGGGACAACGGGCCAGCCTCGGCCGGCTCGGTGTGTAACAGCCCGGACTCAGCCGCCTGGATGTTCGGCGGTGATGTGCGCTGGCTCACCGACTCTCCAAACACCGCCGCGACCACACCCGACAGACACCAGATACCTGCTGTCTCCGATGGAATGCGGCTGATGCCCGTAGGAACGCCATGACCCCGGAACCGGACGACCCCTTCAGCATTGTCGGACTCGACCAGCCCAACGCCGCTCGGATCTACGACTGTCTGCTCGGCGGCGGACACAGCTTCGCCGCCGACCGGGCCGCTGCCGACCAACTTGTCCAAGCTGTTCCTGGCGCCAGGGACGCCGCCCGTGCCAACCGCGCGTTCCTCGCTCGTGCCGTCCGGTACGCCATCGGCTACGACATCATCCAGTTCCTCGATCTAGGCGCCGGAATTCCCGCAGCAGGCAGCACCCATGAAGTCGCTCGCCGCCTCACACCGCACGCCCGTGTCGTCTATGTCGATCGCGACCCCGTAGCCGTGACCTGCGCCGAGCAACTGCTCGACGGCGACCCATACACCGGCGCCGTGCAGAGCGACCTCCGCGACATACACACGGTGCTCGCCGACGCAGTCACCACCAGGCTCCTCGACTTCACTCAGCCCGTCGCCGTCCTCATGGTTGCCGTCCTGCACTTCGTCCCCGGTGATGCCGCCAGCATCACCCGAACCCTCGCTGACGTACTTCCACCCGGCAGCCTGCTCATCATCTCCCACAGCACGGCCGAGCCCACAGAACTCAACGACCCCACGACCCAGCTCGTCACCTCCGTCTACGCCGGAACTCCCACTCCCCTCTGCCTGCGGAGCCGTACGCAGATCCTGGATCTGTTTGACGGCTTCGCTCTTGCCGGCCCCGGACTCGTCACGGTCGACCAATGGCGCCCCGAGACCAATACCACCGATCCGCCCATCCCCGGATTCCTCGCCGGCGTTGGCCACCGTGAGCGGCCACCAGCAACCGTTTCAGCACCGCGAGCCCTCAGCCGAGCCCGCAACGCCCCGCACATCAAACAGCCCAGTCGCACTACGGCCAGCCACACGCCGGCCCTAGCCAACCGCCTGTAGCCAAGACCTCCCCGGCGTGCACGCCGCCACAACGCCGTCGGACTGGAAAGGTGCCCGATCGACAAAGGAGAAATCGAGCTACGCAACTCCTGCCGTTAGCTCAGCAGGTTTCAGATGACACATGCAGCAGCTAAAGGATGATTGGTGAGATATGGCGCATTCTGATGTAGCCGCAGGTACCGCACAGCTCCCTACGTCCCCACATTCGGTCCGTCAGCCGGTGCGCATCGGCCTTGTGGGAGTCGGTCAGCAGAGCCGAGAACACCTCGCCCCGGCCCTGCTGGGATTGGACACCGCCCGGATCACGGCAATCACCGATCCCGACCGACACACCCGCAACCGACTGGCCGACCGGATCGGCGTACCAGCCCGATTCGACAGCGTCGAGGCGATGCTGGCCGAGGGCGTCATCGATGGCGTCGTCGCGGCCTGTCCACCGCAAGCCCACGAGATGATCATCGACGCCTGCCTGTCAGCCGGACTCCCGGTGTTTATCGAAAAGCCTCCGGCCGTCACCACAGACGCGCTGACCCAACTGGTGAAGAAGGCCACCGACGCTGGGATCCCCACGGCGGTCGGGATGAACTTCCGGTGGGCCGCCCCAGTGATGCGACTGGCGGAACTGCTGGCCAACGGCCGGTACGGAACGGCCAGCGTCATCGAGATCCGACACATGGCCGGCAAGCCCCGCACCGGTCTGTGGGGCCTGGGCCTCTGGGAGAGCTTCCTGCTCGCCCAAGTGATCCACCCGGTCGACCTGCTGCTGACCCTGGCCGCAAGCCCAGTGCAGCAGGTGCGCGCCACCAGCCGGCTCGCCACAGACGGCGGTGTCCTCACCAGCGCTCACCTCGACTTCGACAACGGCACAGTCGGAACCCTGCTCGCCAGCACCCAGGCACCGAGGTTCGAGCACCGGATCGAGGTCACCACGAGCACCGGGGCGACCCTCCGACTGACCGGGCTGGCCGATCTGACCATCACCGGGGCACCGGGGGCTGCGCGGGACGAGACCCGTCGGTGGCACCCCAGCCCGATGGACGCCGGGTTCCACCGCACCGGCTTCCAGGGAGAACTGCTGGGGTTCTGCGACGCGGTGACCACCGGTTCCGGCTTTCGGCCATCCCTGGCTGATCTGATGCCCACCTACCACGTCATGGACCAGCTCGCGACGCCCAGGAGGCAGCAGTGACCCTCCCAATCCTCGACACCAAGCACGTTCTGGTCGGCGAGCCCGAGCACGCGGCGGTCCGCCGCGTGCTCGACAGCGCTGATGTGTCGGGCAACGCTGCTGCGGTGGACGCCTACGAGGCCGACCTCGCCGCCTGGTTCGAAAACCCCTTCGCGGTGGCCTGCTCCTCGGGCACAGCCGCGATCCACCTGGCCCTGCTGGCACTGGGCGTCCGCCGCGGTGACGAGGTGATCGTAGCGGCGACCGCCCCAGTGATGACCGTCCTACCGGTCCTGGCGCTCGGCGCCATCCCGGTGTTCGCCGACGTGGCGCACCCGGCGACCTTCGCCCTCGATCTCGACGATGCGGCCAACAAGGTCACCCCCCGGACCAAGGTGGTGATCTCCGTGCCGATGTGGGGATACCCCGCCGACGGCACAGCGCTGGAAGACTTCTGCGCGCGGTGGAACCTCGCCTGGGTCGAGGACGCCGCCCAGGCACACGGCACGATCGTCGAGGGACGCCACACCGGTACGCTCGCCACGATCGGCACGTTCAGCACCCACGCCCGCAAGCTGGTGACCACCGGTGAGGGCGGATTCTGTCTGACCGGGAGCGACCGACTGGACCGCCGGCTGCGGGTACTGCGCAACCTCGGCCAGCCGGTCGAGGGGGGCGAGTTCGGGACCAGGTTCGGGCTCAACTACAAACTCGGCGCGGTCGCGGCGGCCATCGGCTCGGCGCAACTGAGCCGGCTGCGGCTGCGGATCACCCAGCGGCTGGCCACGATGACCGCGATCCAGGCCATCGCCGACGACGAATCCTCCCTCGTGCCATGGCCGGTTCCCGACCAGGGCTCCCCCAACGGATACGCGGCGCTGTTCAGCTGCGACCAGGC
>JAFGOK010000021.1 GCA_016926535.1 Micromonosporaceae bacterium
ATTCTCGGAGACCTATCTGGCCCAGGCAGAGGCGGTGCTCGACCAGCTCGGCGAGGGATTCGCCCAGTACCCGGCCCGCCCGACCCTTACCGATGCCGGCAGGATCTGGGCTGGGGCGGTGGAACAGCACAGCGGCGGCACGAGACCGGGCTTCGCCGAAGCGTTCTCGTACTGGAACGCCCTGCCCATGGTCGCCTCGATGCGCCCAGCACTGACCTCCCTGCCATTCATGCTGGGGATGTATCCGGGGGTGGACGGGGGTGCACTGGGCTCCAACCAGGGGAATCTTGCGGGCAACACGGACACCTTCTACCGGCTGCACGATGGTGAGATCACAACCCTTGAGGTGCTGTTCAACCTGGCCATGATGCGGGTCAGCCGCACGATCCAGCCGCAGCTGCCCGATCCAGCGGTGGTCCCCGGCGACGGTGCCATGGATACCGTCGGGCGTCCCGGGGTGCCGGTTCTCGCGCTCACAGGCATTGGCGATCTGCTGACTCCGCTGTCGCTGCCGCAGCAGTACGCTCGCCGCATTTCCGGGAACGGGCAATCCGACCTGCTGGTCGCCCGAGCCGTGAGGGGCGTCGCGCACTGCGAGTACACCCAGGCAGAGACGGAGCGTGCCTTCAGCGATCTGGTCGCCTGGGCAGAGCAGGGCGCCCGGCCAGCCGGTGACGATCTGCTCGATCCGGAAGCGGTCGCTGATCCGGCCTTCGGCTGCCGCTTCACCGAAGGTGATCACGCTGGGTGGACCGAGCCGTGTGTCGCGCCAGCCGTTCGGAACGGCGAGCGCAAGGCCGGATGACCCGCGCAAGGCCGGATGACCCGCGCGGCGCCGTGTCTGGGAAGGATGCCTCGGGTTAGCGCCAGCACCGCTGGCGCTAACCCGAGGCACGATCTCTGGGCGGGAGATCAGGAGGGGATGCACCCGTTGGCGTCCTTACTGGACGCAAAGTTGATCATGTTGTCGTCGAGCCAGGAATGCACGAAGTTGTACGAGTCAAGCCCCTTCCCGTGCTGGGTGACCGAGTGGCCAGTGTCCGGGACCGAGAACGCGGCCAGGCAGGCCTGCGCTCCGTAGTACGGTGTCTCCCTGGTGCGGACGGCGGCGTCGCTCGCGCAGGTCAGGCCGGCAGCTTCATCGCATTGCAGGGTGTCGTAGCGCCCGACCGAGAGCGCGACCGGCACCGTGATGTTCAGGGTGACCGTCGAGGCCCGCACTGCGGCCAGGGTCTGCCGCTCGACCAGGGTTCCGGTTTGTTTCGTGCTCTCGTCCAGCGCGATGACCGCGCTGTCCGCGCCATCCGCGTGGTAGAAGTTTGCTCCTCTCGTACCGGGAATCGTGGTCATGTAGCCGGACGGGTAGCCGGCAGCGCTCAGGACCGGGTCGATACTGGCTTCGTGAAGCGAGCTGGCCAGGGTGGCGAGGGCTGTTGGATTACCCTGGTGCAACCATCCGGAGAAGACGAGGTAATCCGGGACGCCCACCGGATCGGTCACCGTCCCCGCCAGGTACTGAAGAACGCCGGCGCCGAGGGAGTGTCCGATCCCGACGACATTGGTGAATGCCCGGCCACCGATCGTCCCGGCGCGCAGCTTCCGGACGACCTGCTCGATCGTGTATGCGTGTGTCTGCATGGTCAGTGAGTTCGCCGGGGGACGGCCGCTCTGCCCAACCCCCAGCCGGTCGATGTTGAAGGTTGAGTAGCCCCGGGTCGTCGCGGAGTACACCCAGGAGTAGGTGTACGGCTGGTACGAGTTGTTGAAGTAGCTGCGGTCGTAGGTCAACCCGGAGATCATCAATAGCACGGTCTTGCCGCCGCGCAGCTCGTCGGGTTGCAGGCACAGCTGGCCTGCCATGGTATATGGGGTCGGGTCCGTCGGGGAGATCGTCACGGTGAAGCTGTGCTGGGAGCAAGTGGAGTAGGGCGGGCTGGGCTCGGCGAACGCGGCTTGCTGGGTGGTCGCGACCAGGGCTGTGGTCATGAGCGTCGCCGCAGCGAGCGCGGCCGGGAGCCTCATCCGGCGTGTCATATTGTTACCTTCATTCTATTTGCCGTAATACGCGTTTCCTGAACGTGTGTCAGCGTGATGAGTTTCGCAGCATGAAACGGTCCACTGTATTCAGTTGTTTGGGTGCGAGCCGTTGACGTTCCAGGGAATCGAGAGACAGTCGGGTGTAGACGGTCATTCACTCCGACATCAATGGCGCCCCTGATGGGTGACCCTGAACGGGCGACCCCGAGCGGGCGACCCCAGGCGGGTGACCCCGAATGTGCGATGGGGGTCAGGCGTTTGGGTGCCTTCTGGCCTGGCTGGGATCGCGCAGGTTGGGTCCGCTGGGGCCGGCGGACCCAACCGCCACACCCAGCGAGGAACGGATCATTTCGCCCGCCTGAAGTCTTCCTGTGGCCACTTGAACCGCCGGCCGCCGGGTGTTCTGATCCATCTGCACAACTTGCGTAGTCTGTGCAGCTCAACGGTTCGTTTCAAGGATCAGGAAATCCCGCGATCATTCCGACTTCCGCCCGGTGATGACAGTGCCAGACAGCTCGTTTCCCGACGACAGCGACCCAACGGCGGCCGTGCCCCTGCCATATCCGCTTGCGGAGATCCCAGCGTGCCCCGGTACGCCCGGCCAGGACTGGGATGAGGACCAGTTCGATCGTTCCGAGGGGACTGATCCGTGCCGCTGGGACACCTGGGAGCACCCCATTCCTGGGCACAGCATCGAGGACACCATCGAGGTCTCCGTCCACAAGCACCACGACGGGCAGCCGCCGTTCTGGTCCGGGCGGATGCCGCTGTGGCTTGGGCGGATGCCGTTCTGGTCCGGGCGGATGCCGCTGTGGCTCCGGCGGACGCCGCCGCGCCGGATGGTGGTCGGGCTGTGCGCCAGTACCGTCATCACCGTGATCTTCGGCCTGGCCGTCGGCGTGACGGCCTGGTCAGGCGATGCTGCGCCCGACGTCTATGACGGGATGCCGTCCTCCGGGCCGGACGGGGTGCCGGGCACGGCGCTGACCGCATCCGCCGCCGCTGCGTCCGAGGAAGCGCCTGCGGGTCCAGCCCCGTCTGCGGGGACGTCTGGGACGTCTCCGGCCGGGGCAGCAGGGGGGAGCCCGGCGCCCGCGCCGGCTGCCTCCGCGACCTCGACCAAGCCGGGCGGGGGATCCGGGCACCCGAACCCCCCGATGAGCGCGACGGCACCCTCGGCTCCCTCGGCCTCGGCGACCGGGCCGGGGCCGACGTTCGGCGCTGTTGCCGGCGAGGGATGTCCCCTGACCGAGACGAGCGGTTACCAGCGGGTCGTGACGAGCACCGGCTGGCGTACCCGCTCCAGCGGTGGCTGGGCCGGCGACGGGTGCTCGGGGCAGATGATCGCGGTGCCGATGTCGGGGGATCCCACCCGCGACAACAACGACGACCTGATTCTCTGGTGGTTCCAGCCGGGTGCGTTCGCCACTGGGACCTGCGCTGTTTCGGTGTACATTCCGGATACTGGTGACCCTCGGGACTCCGCCGGCGCGCCTGCTCACTACCAGGCATACGCGTCGACCAGCTCCAGCGGTACGCCGATCGGCGAGTTCGACATTGACCAGACGGCGCATCGGGGGGAGTGGGTGCTGGCCGCGACCCTGCCGCTCTCCGGTGGCCGGCTGGCGGTCAGGATGGTGACCCGGGGGCAGGGGCAAGGGGCCGGGGAGGAGCAGGGAACTGCCGGCTCTTCTGGCGAGCAGCGCTTGGGAGCTTCCGCCCTGCGTGTTGCCTGCCAGGCCCACGAAGCGTCTTGACCTGGCAGAACGTTGCGGAGCTGGCTGGTTTCGGCGGGTCCAGGACACGTCTGTCTGGTCGTTGCCCTCAACCCTGGCGGCAGGCTGGCGATGGTGTGGCATGGCTCGACCGCAGGCAGACGAGCCGCCCCGAGGACCAGCAGCGTCTAGGGCCGCCAGCGCCGGGCCACCTCCCGCAGGGGCGGGTGACCCTCCACCCGTGATTCCTGGCGTCACGATTGACGCGACGCTGGGCAGCGGTGCGTTCACCACGGTGTACCGGGGGACCAGGGGCGGGCACCGGTACGCCATCAAGGTGCTCCGCACCCGCGATCCCGCGGCGGAACTGGCGTTCCGCCGCGAGGCCGCGTTGCTGGCCTGCCTCGACGATCCAGCGCTGGTGCGTATCCACGAGATCGGGAAGGCCGAGGGGGCGCCTTACCTGATCATGGATTTGGTTGACGGCAGCTCGCTGGCGCAGCGGTACCTGGCGGGCGCGATCGGGTTCCAGCAACTGGTCGAATGGGCCGCCGAGGTGGCCGGGGCGCTGGCGGTCGCCCATCGGGCTGGCCTGGTCCACCGGGACGTCAAGCCGGCCAACATCATGATCGATCAGGAGGACCGGGCAAAGCTGATCGATTTTGGCTTGGCCGGGAGGACCGGTCTCGATCCCGGTTCCATGGCCGTGGGCACGTTCGCCTACAGCGCGCCGGAGCAGACCGGCATGCTCAGCAGGGCGGTCGACGGCAGGGCGGATCTCTACGGTCTCGGAGTTGTCCTGTTCGAGGGGCTCACCGGTCGGCTGCCCTTCACAGCCCCTGACGTCGGGGAGCTCATCCGGCTCCATCTCGTGCAGCCGGTCCCGGACCTGCGGCAGTTGCTGCCGGACCTGCCCGCATCCCTGTCGGCCATTGTCGCCAAGTTGCTGGCGAAAGACCCAGACGACCGGTACCAGACCGGCGAGGGGGTGCGAGCGGATCTGTCCCGGGTGGCCTGCGGCGAGCACGCCGTGTTCCCTCTTGGCAGCACGGAGCCAGCCTCGGGTGCCGACGACGTCGCGCTCGTCGGCAGGCAAGACGCGCTCGAATCGCTCCTGTCCAGCTGGAGCAAGGCCGCTGCCGGCCGGGGTGGGATGGTGCTGATCGAGGGAGCCGCGGGCAGCGGCAAGCGGCGTCTGGCGCGGGAACTGGCCCGCCGGGTCGCTGCCGGCCGAAGGACCGTCTGGCACTGCCGCTTCTTCCGGGACCATTCATCACCGTTCGCCCTGGTACGTTCCGTGGTCAACCAGCACGTCGAGACGATCAATAGTCGTTCCGGCACCGACCGGGACGACCGGTTGCTGCGGTTACAGGAGGCCGTAGGGGACGTTGCCGGCGTCCTGGCCAGGATGTGTCCCCACTTGGCCGCATCGCTGGCCGGGGCAGCGGACTCGCCTGCGCCCGCAGGTGACGGGGGCCAGTACGAGCGGGCGCTCGCCGGGTTCCTGGGAGCCCTGGCGGCTTCCGAAGGTGGCGCCCTTCTTTGCATCGATGATCTTCAGTGGTGCGATGAGGCGAGCAGGCGAGTGCTGCGGCAGCTGGCTTTGAAGCTGCCGGGGACCCCGCTGCTGGTCACCGCGACGGTCGGCACCGAGGCGGGGAGCACGCCAGACGAGCTCGTGGCCATGGCCAGAGATCGCCTCTCGCTTGGCCCGCTGACCCAGCCCGAGGCCGCGGCGCTGCTGGCCGCCCAGCTCGGATCCCTCACCGTGCCAGACCGGCTCGTGACGCAGCTGTGGGCCCGTACTGGCGGCAATCCGCTGGCGGTGCGGGAGTACGCCCATGCGATGCTCGACGCAGGGTTGCTCCGGCCCGCCTGGGGCACGTGGTCGATCGATGAGGAGGGGCTGCGGGGGCTGTCCCTCAAGGACGACGTCACCGACCTGATCCTGCATCGCCTCACCTGGCTCGACGAGGACGCCAGGCAGTGGCTCACCGTCGCGGCGGTCGTCGGAGCGCAGTTCGACCCGCTCCTCATCGGCGAGGTCGGCGGGATCGCGGGGGCAGACGCGCTCGCCGCGCTGGCTGCCGCAGCCTCCCGGCACCTCATCGAGCCGGTGCCCGGTGGCCAGTACGCGTTTGTGCACTACCGGATCCGCGACGCCCTGCTCGCCGAGGTCGAGACCGATCCTGGGGCGCTGAGGCGGCTGCACCGGAAGATCGCCGAGCGGCTCGAGCGCGGCGCGGCATCTGGATCGACGCCAGCGAGTTCCGCGGCCATCGCCTCGGATCGCCTCTACGCCATCGCCTACCACTACCTCCACGGCGAGATCGACCAGTGCCCGCAGGCCACCTACCGGGCGTTGGCAGCAGCCGGGTTCCGGGCGCTCGCCGAGCATTCCGCCTCCGACGCCTTCGACTACTTCAGCGAGGCCGCATCCCTGGCAGAGGCGGCAGGGATCGTTCCGGATGGGGCATTCCATCTCGGGGCCGGGACTGCGGCGCTCCGGATCGGCCGGTTCGCCAGCGGCGACCATCACTTCGAGCACGCCTTGGCGGTCGAGCCAGACCCGCTGCGGCGAGCGCAGATCTATATCCGGCTCACCGACTCCCTCCAACAGCGGTGGGAGGGGGAGCAAGCGCTGGAGGCCGTACGCAAGGGGCTGGCAGAGCTCGGTCGTCCGGTTCCCGCCCACCGGGCACGATTCCTCGCTGTGGCGGTGCGGGAATTCCTCACGGGAGTCGTGCTCGGCGTGCTGCCGCGCCGGGGCCGCGCCGTCGCCGCTGACCGGCGGATGCGCTGCGAGCTGCGGGCCGAGCTACTCAACGCCGGTGCACAGGCCGCCGCCGCAGCCAACCAGATCCCCCTGTTCGTCGCGTTCAACGGCTGCTCGCTTCCGGTGGCCAACCGGCTCGGAGCGGGCTGGCCGTACCTGCGGTCCAAGGTCAACCTGGCTATCCTCGCAAAGATGCTGGGGCTGCACCGTACCTGCGGGAAGCTGCTTGACGCAGCCGATGCCGGAGTGGCTGAGGGCGATCCCAGAGGCACGGCGTTCGTGGCGTGGGCACGGTCCCTGGTGGCCGACCTCGTCGTCGGGGCGGATGCCCGCACTGGTGAGGCGACCCGGGCCTGCCTTGAGCGGCATGGTCGCTGGATGGATGTTGGGGACTTGCAGACCTCCACTGGCATGCTCGGCCTGCTTCAGATCGCGCGGGGGTACCCGTCCGAGGCCGTGCAGCTGTACCGCCTCACCCTCGACTTCACCGATGACCTGGATCAGATCCGCGGCGCTGCGATCGGCTTCGTCAACCCGCTGGCCGCGGCCATGCTCGGCCGCCCCGCGGAGGCCGTCTCGGAACTGCGGGAGGTTCAGGCATTTCTCGCCACCATTCCGAAGAATCATGGCCAGCACGTCAACGCAGCGTTCGCCGCCGTCGCCCTTGCGGTGGAGCAGGGCGAAACCGGTCAGGTCCTCGATGATGCGCTAGCGGAGTACGCCTCGCTGAACGTCAAGATATCCCAGGCCTGGCCATTTCAACGATTGTTCTGGGTCTATCAGGCATTTGGCCGGCTTTCTCAGGTTGGGGCAGCGTCACCTGATCAGCGGGCCCAGCGGCTGGCCGCAGCCGCCGGAGCAGTCGCCGAGCTGCGTAAGGCGGCCAACAGCCCGTTCCTCCGCGCGTTGTATCAGGTGGCCGGCGCGAGCCTGCGGCAGGTGCGAGGAGACCACGAGGGGGCGCTTCAGCAGCTGGCGGGCTGCGCCAGGCAATCAGCTGGAATCGATGCCCCGTTACTCCAGTATGAGGTGGCCAGGGCGTCGGCTCGGGCACTGTTCGCGCTTGGATCCGTGGCCGACGCCCGGCGGCAGGTGGCGATCGCGTTCCTGCTGGCGGCTGAAGGCGGCTGGCAGGCGAGGCAGCAGTGGCTTTCGGCGGAATTCGGTGAGGACTCCCGTGGCCCGGTCCTGATCTCCGCAGCCTGGGGAGCCAGCAGGGACGCCGGTTCCACGGCGTGGTCGGGCAGGATGACCAGGGACGTCGGCAGTTCCGCGCAGACTGCTCCGTCCGGATGCGCCTTGGACGGGCAGGGGCGCTATGACAGTTGCCTGCGGGTGCTGACGGAGGTCAATCTCGCGGCCGCGACCGTCTTCGACCCGGAGCACCTGGCTCGGGTGGCGCTCGACGAGATCATTCGGGTGTTCGGGGCGGAACGGGCCTTTCTCTTCCTGGTTGACCAGGCGACCGGCGAACTGGTTCCCCATCTCGGGCGCGAGTGTGACCGCACGGATCTGAAGCATCTCACCGGTTACGGATCGTCGCTGGTGGAACGGGTGCACCGCTCGGGAGAGCCCCTGGTGGTCACCGGCACGGAGCAGGGGGCTGCGCTGGGGTCGGAGAGCACGGTCGTGTACGGCCTGCGGAGCATCATGGTCGCGCCGCTGCTGCTCAAGGGGAGAACCGTTGGCGTCGTTTACCTCGACAGCAGAGCGGCCAAGGGGGTCTTTTCGACGAACGATCTCGGTCTGCTGACCGCGGTCACCACCAACGTCGCGCTGTCCCTGGA
The DNA here is from genome assembly GCA_016926535.1 of Micromonosporaceae bacterium. Lineage (GTDB taxonomy): Bacteria > Actinomycetota > Actinomycetes > Mycobacteriales > Micromonosporaceae > JABDRL01. Next base: position 8,316 of record JAFGOK010000021.1, read on the forward strand.
GACGGCGCGGGCCACCCAGCTGGAAGTGAGCGTCCAGGCGGCCAGGCGCGAGCGCGACACCGCCGAACTGCTGCACGGGGTCATGCGGGAGCTGACCTCGAGCCTTGACCTCGAGGAGGTTGCCAGCCGGCTCGTCGCCACCGTCACTAGGATCCTGCCGAGAACGCAGGCCTTCCTCGTGCGCGATGAGGGGGATGGTCCACGCGACGAGGCGCTGGCCGGGCTGCTGGAGGCAGCATCACCGGTGCTGGGGCGGTGCGGGCCCGGCGAGCCACCATTGCCGATCGAGGTGCCGGCCGGGGCCACCGCCTGGCTGGCGCTGCCCCTGATCGCGCGGGGGGTGCCTCGAGGGCTGATCATCGCGGTGGCAACTGGCCACGAGTACACCGAAGCAGAACTCGAACTGGCGGCGGCGCTGGCTGGCCAGGGGGCGGTCGCGCTGGACAATGCGGTGCTGTTCCATGAGGTTGAGAACGCTGCTACCTACGATGGGCTCACAGGCCTGTTCAACCGGCGGTACTTTTTCGACTTCGGCGAGCACCGTATGGCAACCTGGCGCCGGGATGAGCGCCCGATTGCGGCAGTGATGATTGATGTTGATCATTTTAAAAACGTCAATGACACCTACGGTCACGCGGTGGGTGACGAGGTCATCAAGGAGATCGCCCACCGGCTTTCCGCGACCCTGCGGGAGTCGGACATCGTCGGCAGGTACGGGGGGGAGGAGTTCGCCGTGCTGTTGCCGGAGACGACCGAGGACATGGCTCTGGTCGCAGCCCACCGGATGCGGAGGGAGATCTCCGCTGAGCCGATCGCCACGAGGGCTGGCGAGCTGCCGATCACGGTCAGCGTCGGCCTGGCGTTCCCGGACAAGCCGAGCAGCCAGCTGTCCGATCTCCTCAGAGCTGCTGACAAGGCGTTGTATGTCGCGAAGCGAAACGGCCGAAACCAGGTGGTGGTCAGCGACGGGTGAACCCCCTGCCGGGCTGCCACTGGACGGGGACCGGGGCGTCACCGCTCGGGTACCCGCGTGAACACCAGGTCGAAGATGGTGCGCCCAGCCTCGATACCGAGCCGTTCGAATTTGGTCAGCGGACGCCAGGCCGGGCGGGTGACGTACGGCCTCCCGGTATTCACCAAGCCGGGATCAGCCTGGAGTGTCTCCAGCATCGCGGTGGCGTAGCCGGCCCAGTCCGTCGCGCAGTGCAGCACGCCGCCCGGCCTGATCCGGGATCGCAGCAGGGCCACCCGGTCCGGTCGGATGAGCCGCCGCTTGTGATGGCGGGTTTTTGGCCAGGGATCGGGGAAGAAGATGTGAACGGCGGCCAGGGAATCCGGTGCGATCTGGAAGCGCAGCAGTTCCAGGGCGTCTCCCCGGGCCACTCTGACATTGGTCAACCCGTGCTCCTCGACCAGGGCCAGCAGGTTGGCGATTCCGGGAGTGTGCACCTCGACCGCGAGGTAGTCCCGGTCGGGGTCCACGGCAGCCCCCGCAACGGTCGCGTCGCCCATCCCCGGGCCGATCTCCAGGACGAGTTCCGCACGGCGGCCGAAGACCGCCGCTGGGTCCAGCAGCGGGCCGGCCGCTCCACCCGGTTCCGGTGTCCGGGCGACGTCCACCCCGAACCGCGGCCACAATCGGACCAGTGCGGCCCGGTGCCGCTGGCTGACCCGGCCGTTGCGGGGATGGTACGTGCGAACGACAGCCCGCTGCCGGATCCCTGGCCGCGCTGGTTCCACTTCCACCGGCTCCCTCGGGTCACCCGTCCACGACTCGGTTGCCGCAGACGACGATGGAACCATACCGGCGGGTGGCGTGCCCCGAGGTCTACGCCGGTGCGCTGCGTCGGGGGGTGCCGTGGCGGCCTCCGCCACGGCACCCCTGTCGAACCAGGCAGGTCCGGCTCGACGTCGGGTTTTGGCCCCGACGATGACCACGCGGTACGTGTCGGGCCGGATCCGCGAGGGTCTCCGGCAGCCCTGGATGAGCCGGAAGCCGGAGGGGTCAGCCGGCGTCAGGCGCGACGGCCCGGCCGGTGCTCTTGGAGATCATGCCGGGGCACAGGCCGCGGTTGGACAGCCCGGAAACGATCTGCCCGATGGCCTGGATCGTGGTCTGGTACTGGTCGTGCATCAGGATGATCTGTCCGGCCTGGAGTTGACTCGCGGCCTGAACGATCGCCGCCGTGCTGGCCCCGGCCCAGTCCCGGGAGTCGACGTCCCAGGTCACGGTCCGGAGTCCGAGGGCGGAGGCCGCCTGCTGGAGGGTGCCGTTGGTCTCACCGTACGGCGGGCGGAAGATCGTCGGCGCGGTACCCGTGGCTTGCTGGATGGCCTGCTGGGTCTGGGAAAGGTCCGACGACATCTGCGCGGCGCCCATCGATGTCATGTGCTGATGGCTCCAGCTGTGGTTCCCGATCCACATGCCGGCGTCCTTCTCGGCCTTGGCCAGGGCCGCGTTGTTCTTGACGTTCTGGCCGATGTTGAACAGGGTTGCCCGCGCTCCGGCCGCCTTCAGCGTGTTGAGCAGGGTGTATGTGTTGCTGTTTGGGCCGTCGTCGAAGGTCAGGGCGACGTAGCCGTTGCAGGTCGCCGCCTGTGACGGCGTTGCGGTGACGGTGAGCGCGACGCTCACCAGCGCCGCTGCGAGCACGATCGCTGAGCTGGTGATGATGGAGCGCTTCAGGAAGGGGCGCGCCTTGCGCATCTCGTGTCCTCCTTTGAGGGTGGGGCGCTGGCCTGGGGCCGACAGGGTGCCTGCGGGCCAGCGTCGGGTCTGGCGGGCCATATGATCGACCGACCGACGGATTGATGGGGATCGATCCATCGAAATCTTTCGAATTATGGGTCGAAAACCTTCCGCGTACAAGGCGGATCATTGGAACATCGGGCAGGTCTTCGTGGAGTCACTGGTTGTTGACCCTGCTGGCGGCACGGTTGCCGGGGGCAGTCGCCCCCTGGGGGACCGCTTGGTGGAGCCGGGACGGGTTGAACCTTTCGCCGCAGATCATGGCATGAGGGGCAAGAAGTGCCGATTCGCCTCTGTGGTGCCTTCTGGCGGTGCGCTAGAGTCCAAATATTTTTTATCTTAAATTTCTGGATGAATCAGACCTCTCGATGGAAGGGGATGCAATGTCTGCAATCTCCGTAATCTCCAGGGCTGCAATCTCCGGCTCGGTCCGGGGTGTCGGAGTGATTGTCGCGACGCTCGTCGCCGCGACGGGCGTCGCCCTCACTCCTGAGGTGGCTCTTGCGGCCTCGACCGTGACCATCAACGGCTCAACCACGTATCAGAACATTGATGGATTTGGATTTTCTGAGGCATTCCAGCGATCCAACATCATGCATAACCTGCCCGCGGCAACCCAGCGAAAGGTGCTGGACCTGCTGTTCGACCAGAAGACCGGGGCGGGCTTCTCGATCCTGCGCAACGGTATCGGCTCCTCGGCCAGCAACAGCAGCGACTGGATGCGCTCGATTGCCCCGACCAGGCCGAACAGCCCAACCGCAGAGCCCACCTGGGTGTGGGACAGCTCGGACAACAACCAGGTATGGCTGTCCAAAGAGGCCATGTCCTATGGGGTGAAGACCATCTACGCGGATGCGTGGAGTGCCCCCGGGTACATGAAGACCAACAACAGCGACTCCAATGGCGGGACGCTTTGCGGGCTGCCCGGTGCCACCTGCTCAAGCGGCGACTGGCGCCAAGCCTATGCCAGAGTGCTGGCCAAGTATGTCTCCCTCTACGCGGAGGCGGGCGTTCCCATCACCCACCTCGGCTTCCTCAACGAGCCCGACCTTTCCACCTCGTACGCCAGCATGGTCGTCAACGGCAGCCAGGCCGCCGATTTCGTCAAGGTCCTCGGCAAAGTGCTGGCCGCGGAAGGGCTGCCAACCAAGATCGTGTGCTGTGACGCGACGGGCTGGTCGGCCCAGAACACCATGCTGAACGATATCGCCAGAGACCCGACCGCCCTCTCGGCGCTCGGCGTCGCCGCCGGGCATGGGTACAGC
>JAFGOK010000186.1 GCA_016926535.1 Micromonosporaceae bacterium
AGCGCCGACATCACCGCACTGCGACGCATCGGCAACGCTTTCCTCAACTCGCTCACCAATCTCCTCTTCAGAACCTCCTTCACCGATCTGTGCTACGGGTACAACGCCTTCCGTCGAGCATGCCTGGATGTCTTCGACCTCCCGGATCCGTACGAGCAGGGTCCGACCCGCTGGGGCGACGGCTTCGAAATCGAAACCATGCTCAACATTCGAGTGGCCAAGGCCAGACTCGCCGTCACCGAGATCCCCAGCTTCGAGCGCCCCCGGGGGTTCGGGCAAAGCCACCTGCGAACCTTCCGGGACGGCGGGCGGGTCCTGCTCACCATCCTTCGGGAACGGCGCACCCGCAGCCAGCACGCATCAATCCGCAGCCAGCGCGCACCGAGGAGTAGTGCCACCAGGGTCGGCCTCCTCCGGCGCTCCTGGCGGTTGTTGCTGCTGCGACTCCACCACCCCGGTCGGAGCGCGCCGCGCCGGATGTAGTCGATCGACGAGGCTAGGGTCAGTCGCATGGACCAGGCAGCTGCCGCGCAGGCTCCCCGCGCCGATCTCGTCCTCACCCCGACGGACGCCCAGGATTTCCTGCCTGACTGCTCCTCCGCGAGCCAGCAGACCGAACTCGCCCGCCTGACCGCCACCTGGCTGATGTCCAAACGCTCGGAGCACACCCGGCGCAGCTACCACCGGGACCTCGCCGACTGGCTGGCCTGGTGCGCCGAGCGGGGCATCGATCCCATGGCGGCGAGAATGGTCGACGTCGACACCTGGATCATCCAGCAACGCCAGCACGGCGGGCGCAACGGCAGGCCTGCTGCTGAGACGAGTATTGCCCGCCGGGTCTCAGCTATTTCGTCCTGGTACGCCTATCTCATTCGCAACACAGCTGACGATCCGGTCCCGCTGATCACTCGAAACCCGGCGCGAACTGATGCCCGCCCACGCATCGACCCGGATTTCTCCCCGACCATCGGGCTCGACCGGAGCGAGGTCGACCGGCTGACCGAGCAGGCAGACGCCGAGGGGGCCACGGCCTCGGCCCTGATCCGGCTGCTGGTCATCGACGGGCTGCGGGTCGGCTCGGCGATCGCCGCCCGCATCGAGGATCTCGGGCACGACCGGGGACACCGCACCCTGACCATCACCATCAAGCGAGGCAACCGGCGCCGCGTTGCCATCCCCCCGGCGGTCGGCTCCGCCATCGATGCGATGCTCGCTGAGCGGGGCTGCCCAGGGACCGGGCCACTGTTCCTGACCCCGAGCGGTCGGCCGATCTACCAGCTGTACGTCTACCGTCTCGTTCGAAGGCTGGCCAGCAGAGCGAACATCGCCGCTGCCGGCAGCATCTCCCCGCACTCGCTGCGGCACACCGCCATCACGGAGTTGCTGAACGCCAGTGGCGGAGACCTGCGTCGGGCGCAGGATTTCGCCCACCATGCCGACCCACGCACCACCCGTCGCTACGACCGGGCCCGCGACAACCTTGACCAGCATGGCTCCTACCTGCTGGCGGCGCGGTTCAGTCGCTGATCAAGGATTGATCAGGTTTGTCCTGTCGGAGACAGGATTTGTGGATGTGGCGGGAGCCACATCAGGTAAGGCGTCCTAGGACGCTAGGGTGAAGCTTGTCCGACCGGTGTGTCTGGTGCCACGACCCGATCGGCCTACACTGGTGCGCCAGTACAACCGACTGCTCAGAAAGGTCACCACCGATGCGGGTGCGACCTCGCGGCCAGATCCGATCCCACCGCGCGCTTCGGCACAGGATTGTCGCGCCGTGGATCGTCGCGACCATGGCAACGATACTGGTCGTCGTCACACTCAGTGCCGGTTTCTACCTCCTGCTACGGAAGCCGTGCAGCGGGCAGATCACGGCGACCATCGCGACCTCCCCGTCCACCGGCAGTCTCCTCGAGAGTGTCGCCAGGATGTGGCTGGAAGAGGAGCCGGTGGTGGCTGGCCGATGCGCCGGGGTCGACATCGAGACCAAGGAGTCCTCGGCCATGGTCGAGGCACTTGGCCAGCAGTGGGACACCAAGGTCAATGGCCCGGCCCCCGACGCCTGGGTTCCGGACTCGTCCCTGTGGGCCCGCCGGGCCGCAGTCAACCCGGCCGTCAGCAGCATGTTTTCCAAGGACCAGCCCAGTCTCGTCCGCAGCGTCGGGGTCATCGCGATGCCGAAACCCATGGCCGACGCCCTGGGGACGGCCCAGGTGACCTGGAGCACGCTGGTCAACGACATCGTCCCGGCCGGCTGGGGGCACTACGGCAAGGAGGCCTGGGGGCAGGTCCGCATCGGCATGACCGACCCAGCCACCTCGACCCCAGCGCTGATGGCCCTCGCAGGCATCGCGACTCCCGACGCCAACGGCCGCCCGCCCAGCCAGGGCGTTGCCACCATCACCCGTCTCAAGACCAGCTCCTTCATCGCGGCCAGTACCGACGAGCTCACCGCAGAGCTGTCCAAAGCCGACAGACAGGGGGAGCAGGCGGCCCTGGCGTACGTCTCGGCCTTCCCCGCGCTGGAGACCGACATCATCGTCTACAACCAGGGCAACCCCGCTGTCCCGCTCGTCTCGGTCTACCCCAGCGACGGAAGCTTCGACGCTGATCATCCCTGCATCGTTCTGGACTCGACCTGGACCGATGCGGGCAAGGCCGAGGTCGCAACCAAGTTCCTGGCCTATGCCAGAGGCTCCAAGGCGCAGTCCGTCTATACCGACGCCGGCTTCCGGGACGCCGACCGCGGGGCCCGGGGGGACATCACCGCGGACAACGGTCTCATCGAGAAGGTGCCGGTCGCCGCCAGGGCAATCCCAGACCCGGAGGCTGTCGCCCAGCTCCTCACCGCGTGGACGGGCTGACTGCGGAGAGCGCGCACACCAGGTTGCGGTCGCCGTAGGCATGATCCACCCGCCTGACCGGTGGCCAGTACTTCCGAACCTGGTCGACCCCTGGCGGGTAGGCCCCCAGGGACCGGGGGTACGGGTGCTCCCACCGATCCGCCGTGACCATCGCTGCGGTGTGCGGTGCGTTGGCCAGTGGATTGTCGCCGGCAGGCCACCGTCCCTCCGCGACCGCCGCGATCTCCCGCCGGATCTCGATCATCGCATCGCAGAACCGGTCCAGCTCCGCGAGATCCTCGCTCTCGGTCGGCTCGACCATCAGGGTGCCTGCGACCGGGAACGACACCGTCGGGGCGTGGAAGCCGTAATCGACCAGCCGCTTGGCGACGTCGTCGACCCCCACCCCCGTCGCTTTCGTCAGCTGGCGCAGGTCGAGGACGCATTCGTGGGCGACCAGCCCCCGCGCCCCGGTGTAGAGCACGGGATAGGCCTCGCCCAGGCGGGCGGCGACGTAGTTCGCGGCGAGCACAGCCGATCCGCTCGCCAGCCGCAGTCCCCCAGCGCCCATCAGCCGCAG
>JAFGOK010000774.1 GCA_016926535.1 Micromonosporaceae bacterium
CTGGCCGCGCGCAGCGCCGCAGCCTGCTCTTCCGAATGCCCCGGCGGCGTTCCCGGGGTCGTTGCGCCAGCGGTGTCCGGGGCCGTCCCGGACGGAGACGGCTCCGCGACGAAGATCACATCAACATCGCTGACATAGTTCAGTTCGCATCCCCCGCACTTCCCCATGGCGATCACCGCCAGCCGGCAGGCGGCGGCGTCCTGCGGACGCTCGCTCGCCGCGATGGCCAGCGCGGCGGCGAGGGTCGCGTCGGCGAGGGCCGACAGCCGGGACATCACCGTCTCGACGTCGAACGCTCCGGTGAGGTCGGCGACCACAATCCGGATCAGCGCGCGGCGGTAGGCCAGCCGCAGGGCCGGAACGCTGCCGGTCTCCCCCTCGCCGTACCCCTGCGGCCAGCTCGGGGTCTCGCCGGCCAGCGAACGCCACGCTCCTGGACTGGCAACAAGCCAGTCTCCCAGGGCGGACGAGACGCCGAGCAGGGCGATCAGTCTGCGACACAGTCGACGATCATCAGCAAGCGCTGGCAGGAGCTCCGGCCCGGCTGCCGCGACCAGGCGGCACAGCTGCCGGACGGCCAGATCGGGATCTGCGGCATGGCCGAAGGCGTCCAGCAGGTGCCCTGCCGCCTCGCTGACCGGACGGGCCGAGACTTCGTCCCAGATACCCAGAGCGACATGGCCGGACGGGCCGACGCGCCCCGGCCCCGCCGGCGTCCCAAGCAGTTCGGCCGCCCGCTTCACGTCGGAGAAGCCGTACCGCGCGAGTTGCCCCGCCCCGCGCCCCGCCCTGGTCATGGGGTTGATTACAGCATCCAGAGATACCGCTGGCGCTCGTACGGGGTCACCACGCGCCGGTAGGCCTCCCACTCCGACCGCTTGTTCTTCAGAAAGAAGTCGAAGACGTGCTCTCCGAGGATCTCCGCGACCAGCTCTGACCCGGACATGGCCCCGACGGCCTCAGCGAGGTTCTCCGGGAGCTGGGCGTACCCGACGGCCTTGCGCTCGCTGTCGCTCAGCGCCCAGACGTCGTTCTCCGCCTCGGGCGGGAGCTCGTACCCGTCCTCGATGCCCTTGAGCCCAGCCCCGAGTAGCACAGCGAACGCCAGGTACGGGTTGCAGGCGGAGTCCAGCGACCGTACCTCGACCCGGGCGGAGTTCGGCTTGCCGTACGCGGGGACGCGCACCAGGGCCGACCGGTTGCGGTGCCCCCAGCAGACATGGGCCGGGGCCTCGGCGATCCGGTCGGTGATCGCCTGTGGGAACAGCCGCTTGTACGAGTTGACCCACTGGTTCGTGATCGCTGTGAATTCCCTGGCGTGTCGCAGGATCCCCGCGACGAACGCCTGCCCGACCGCAGACAGCCTGACCTGGTCCGACGGGTCGTGGAAGGCATTCCGCTCGCCCTCGAACAGGGAAAGGTGGGTATGCATGCCGCTGCCGGGCTGATCGGTGAACGGTTTCGGCATGAAGCTGGCGCCGACCCCGTGGCTCAGGGCGACCTCCTTGACCACATGCCGGAACGTCATGATGTTGTCGGCAGTGGTCAGCGCGTCCGCATACCGCAGATCGATTTCCTGCTGCCCCGGGGCGACCTCGTGGTGGCTGAACTCGACCGAGATCCCGATCCGCTCCAGCGCCAGCACGGCCTCCCGCCGGAAATTGCGGGCAACCGCGTGGGTGGTGTGATCGAAATACCCCCCGGTGTCCACCGGGATGGGAGCGCCATCGTCAGCAGTCGCGTTCTGGAGCAGGAAAAACTCGATTTCCGGATGAGTGTAGAAGGTGAACCCCTTCGCGGCGACCCGCGAGAGCGCCCGGCGCAGCACATGCCGGGGATCCGCCCAGGAGGGCGACCCGTCCGGCTGGAGGATGTCGCAGAACATCCGGGCGCTCTCCCCGGACATCCCGCCCTCGAACGGGAAAATCTGGAAGGTCGTCGGGTCAGGCATAGCGATCATGTCCGACTCGTACACCCTGGCAAAGCCCTCGATGGCTGATCCGTCGAAGCCGATGCCCTCCTCGAAGGCCGACTCGAGCTCTGCTGGGGCCGCTGAGACGCTCTTCAGCGTCCCGAGCACGTCGGTGAACCAGAGCCGGACAAACCTGATGTCCCGCTCCTCAAGGGTTCGCAGCACGAATTCCTGCTGTCGATTCACGATGCCATCGCCCCCGGGTGAGGATGCTGTTTTCCGGTCGCAGGTGGTGGGTGTCAGGGCAGAGTCTTCACTTCCCGTGTTTCGCCGACGTTACCCCGAGCAGTCAGCCACCGTCCGTCTTCTCGCCGGTTCCGATGTCCCTGGCCCCGGCTGTTCGGTTCTCACGGTGCCCGGCGTGCCGGTATGGTGTCGCCGGCAAGACAGTGATGCTATCCGGGTTGCCCGTCCCTCCCGCGCCCGGGTGGGCCAAGATAGAGGCATGTCACGGCTGCGCCTCGCCCTTGCCCAGATCGACCCAACCGTCGGCGACCTCCGCGCGAACGTGGACCTCATCCGTCACTGGACCGGCCAAGCAGCCGGATCCGGCGCGGATCTCGTCGTGTTCCCGGAGATGGCGATCCCTGGCTACCCGGTCGAGGACCTGGTGATGCGGGCGTCCTTCGTCGAGGCCTCGCGGTCGGCGGTGCCGGCGCTGGCCTCTGCCCTGGCCGCCGACGGGCTCGGGGACCCCGCCGTCGTCGTTGGCTACCTCGACGCGGACGGCCCGGCCAGGCTCACCGCCGGCGCCCAGCCGGAGCGGGGGCCCCGGAATGCGCTGGCAGTGCTGCACGGCGGGCGGGTCGTCGCGACCTATGCCAAGCATCACCTGCCGAACTATGGGGTCTTTGACGAGGACCGGTACTTCGTCCCTGGTCAGGTGCTGACCATCGCCCGGATCCGGGGAGTCGATGTCGCCTTCGCCATCTGCGAGGACCTGTGGCAGCCCGGCGGGCCACTCGCTGTCGCCGGGCAGGTCGGGGTCGGGCTGGTCTGCGTGCTCAACGGCTCGCCCTACGAGCTGGACAAGGGCGACGCCCGGCTGGAGCTGGTCACCCGGCGGGCCGCGGAGGCGGGCGCGACCCTGGCCTACGTCAACCTCGTCGGCGCCCAGGACGAGCTGGTCTTCGACGGCGATTCCATGGTGGTTGAGGCGGGAGGCACGGTCCTTGCCAGAGCGCCGCAGTTCACCGAGTACCTGACGGTGATCGATCTCGACCTCCCGCCCGGAGATCCCCAAGCGCGGTTCGGCGATCTCGGATGGCTGCCGGACGCCACCGGCCTGCGCGTCGAACGGGTCCTGGTCAGCCCGCCCGCCGGGACGCCAGCCCCTCCGCCCGGTTCACCAGCTGGCCCGCCGACGCCACCAGCTCCGGTCGTCGCCCCGCGCCTGTGCCCGGAGGAGGAGGTCTGGCGGGCACTGGTCTGCGGCCTGCGCGACTACGTCCGCAAGAACGGCTTCGCCTCGGTCATCCTCGGCCTCTCCGGCGGGATCGACTCTGCTGTCGTCGCGGCCATCGCCTGCGACGCGGTCGGGGCTTCCTCGGTGGTCGGGGTTTCGATGCCCAGCGAGCACTCCTCGCGGCACTCCCGGGAGGACGCGGCGGATCTTGCCAGGCGCACCGGGCTGAACTACCGGATCGAGCCGATCACCACGATGGTCGAGACCCTGCTGGCCCAGCTGCCGCTCACCGGTCTGGCCGTGGAGAACCTCCAAGCGAGGATCAGGGCGGTCATCCTGATGGGCCTGTCCAACGAGCACAGTCACCTCGTCCTGACGACGGGCAACAAGAGCGAGCTCTCGGTGGGGTATTCCACCCTGTACGGGGACTCTGTCGGAGGCTTCAACCCCATCAAGGACGTGCCGAAAACCCTGGTCTGGCGGCTGGCGGAATGGCGGAACGCCGAGGCGGAGCGGCTGGGCGCGATCCCGCCGATCCCGAAGAACTCAATCTCGAAGCCCCCGAGCGCCGAGCTGCGCCCCGGCCAGCTCGATACCGACTCGCTGCCCGACTACCGCCTGCTCGACGCCATCCTGGCCGACTACATCGACGGGGACCTCGGCAGGGCAGAGCTGATCGCCGCAGGCCACGACCCAGCCCTGGTCGACCGGGTGGTGCGCCTGGTGGACCTCGCGGAATTCAAGCGCCGCCAGTCGGCTCCCGGCACCAAGATCTCCGTCAAGGCCTTCGGACGCGACCGGCGCCTACCCATCACCAACCGCTTCCGCGAGGGGTAGTCTCCAGGTCGTTCAGCGCTCAAGATCCCCGATGCGCTTGTGCCCGAGCGAGACCCTGATCCCATCAACGATGTGCACCATCTTGCGGTCGGCCTTGTCGACCATCTCCTGGTCGAGCGTCACCCCGATGACGAACCGCCGCTCGTCGATCCAGTAGTAGTAGAGCGCGCCGCGCTCGACATCGAGCACGATCCGGATCAGAATGCCCGCGTCGATCTCCCGGAAGCTCTCGTTGAGCCCGACCATGAGGTGGTGCAGGTAGCGCGACTGCTGGAGATAGTGTTCCCGCCGCTCCTCCGGGGTCGCCTGATCGAAGAACCGGTCCAGCTTGGAGTCTTCCAGGACGTCGAGGTAGAACCGGCACTCCCCATCGACGTGGTAGGCGACATAGTGCAGGTCCGTCGCGGTGATCTGCGGCCGGCAGACATCAACGAGCCGGTTGGTTCCCGACCCGAACCCCCGGAACCGCCGCAGCACCGCGTCGGCCCCGTTGACCCGCAGCCGCTCCTCCGCGACGAGTTTCGGCCCCCGGCGCATCGCTGACGGCCGGCCAGGATCGGTGTCCAGGTAGACCCCAGCGGAGAAGACGAAGATCCCCCCGAGCAGCAGCAGCGCCCCGACGACCTCGGTCATGACCGGCGTCCCGACGCTCGCGCCACCAACGACGAGGTCCACCCCGAGCGCCGCCGCCCCGAACCCGCTGAGCCCCAGAAAGAACCTGACGCAGGTCCCGACGCTGACGATCTGGGCGCGCACCAGGACCAGGATCCCCACGATGCCCAGGACGCAGCAGGCGATCGTCCACAGCGCGGCCCGGCTGTAGGGGGCGCCACTGTTCCACCAGGCCAGGTGGTACACGCCGACGCTGGCCACGCCGATGGCCGGCACCCAGAAACCGGGACGGTGGAGCAGGGACATCTTCCCGAACCAGGCGGTGACCGACTCGGGAGAACGCTCGGAGGGAGGCGTCGATGCGGGAGGGCGCACAGTGATCACTCCGGTCGGTTCTCGGCCAAGACTGGCCTGCTGCTGGAATGGGAGGCGTCCGGGTCGAGCCACGGCCGGCTGCGACCGTCGTCGTACATGTCGGAAAACGGGTTGGGACGGTAGAGGTAGTACCGCACACCCCGATCGAAGACCCTGATGAAAGGCAGCCAGCCGAACACGGCGTTGGCGGCGGCAGCGGTCAGCGCGTAACCGGCGGGGGACACCGCGTTCAGAGGCAGGGTGGCCACGGCGTACACCACCGTCGTCACAAGGAACAGCAGCTGCGCCCCACTCCCCGGCACGACTCGGGCCAGCGCCTCCGCGACGAGGTTCCCGGAGCGCCCGGACCCTGGCGCGCTCCCGCCCCGCAGGTACTGGCTGGCGAGGGACTGCTCCGGACGGCGCTCTGCCCAGGCCGTCGCGGTGAAGAACGCGACGGGGACCGCGACCAGCGGCAGCAGCATCCACCACAGCGTCAGCCACCCGGGAGGCCTGGCGAGGTCGTTCCAGCGCAGGCAGACGGCCACAGCGGCGAGCAGGGCCGCGGCGGCCCCGGTGGCGGAGACGATCCTGGCCGGCCAGTGCAGCATCGCCAACTGGGTGCGGTTCCTGTCCTCCTCCACTCTGGCAAACGCGCTCCGGTCGGCCAGGCTGGCCTCGAAGAAGCGGTTTGGCGGCATCGGGATCGCCCGCAGGTGCTGGGCCCAGCACAGCAGGGTGACCAGGTTGCTGTGCAGCGGATGTCCCTTTCGGAAGGGATAGACCGCCCGCCGCAGCTCCGCGGTGGCGAACGCTGAACTGATCGGCTGCTGGGTCTCCAGCTCCGCCAAGCCCTCCGGGGCCATGACCAGCGTCAGCAGGCGCTCGACGATCCGGGCGGCCCCGGGCTGGTCAGCGAGGCCCGGGACGGCCAGGCACAGCCACAGCGGCGCCACCAGACTCGGGTCATCCGGAACGGCCGAGACAATCTTGGGGACCAGCTCCGCGACATGGGCAGCATCGGTCTCCGCCAGCGCCTGGATCACTCGGGCGACCCCGTCGAGGTCGCCGCCGAGGACCTCAAACACGTCCGGCTGACCGATGATCTCGCTGAGCACGTCCCGGACGAGGAACACCGCCAGTTCCCGGACCGCCATCCGGGGGGACCGGGTCGCGCCGAGCATGGCGGACAGGTGCAGGCATACCGCATGCTGCGCCCGGACCTCGTCGGCGATCCGGTGCAGGATCGTCCGGGCGACTGGGTTGGTCGCCTTCGCCCCGGCCAGGCAGTGGCCGGCCAGCGGCAGATCATCCTCAGCTAGCCTCAGCAGGAAATCGTCAACCGCACTCTGGCTCTGCCGGTCCGTTCCGGTGTAGAACAACACGACCTGCCGCCATGCCGGGTCAGCGGCATGGTCGAGCAGGATCTGCGCGCCGTTCGGCGCGAACTGCCGCAACTCCTCTGCGACGAGATACTCCTGGATGGAACGGTGGGCGAAGACGCACATCCCGTCGCCCACCGGGGCGATCAGGCCGGAACGATCGACGATCTCACGGACGAAGGCCACCGGATCGTCGACGGCGTCCAGGCGGCTGGCGAGGTCCTTGGCATGCCGGCTGAGCATGGCCAGCGAGAACTCCCCGAAGCGCTCCCCGAACCCCTCCCGTCCCTGGGCGTTGCCAGCGGCGAACTCCCGCAGCAGCCGCACCTTGTCCGCGACGGTGTACCGCAGCAGGCTCGTCCCGGGATCCTTCTTGAAGGCCTGCCGTTCGAGCATCTCGGTGATCATTTGGCCGTAGAGCTCGGCGATCTCGCTTGGGATCTCGAAGGTGGTCTTCTGCGCATACAGCCCGACGGACATCGCGAGCACCAGCGGCGTGCGGTGCAGGTCAAGGGATCCAGAGGCGCGCACGGCGTGCAGGAACGCCTCCGGCCCGTGCTCTGGGTCGCGGAAGCGGGTGCTCAGCTTCTGGAGGTAGGCATAGATCTCGGAATCCCTCAGCGGGGCGAGGGTGTAGACGCCATCCTTGATCACGTTGATCCACCTCTCGCGAAGCGCTACGAAGTTCTGCCTCCGGCAGGTGACGATCACCCGCGCCCTCGCCGTCGGCAACTGCGGGTTGCGGTCCTGCGTGAAGCGGTACACCGCTTCCAGCACCGCCTCCTGCCGGTCGGCCGGCACCTCGTCCAGCCCGTCGAGAAGCACGACGAGGCGGTCGGTGGCCAGAGACCGCCGCAGGAACGCCTCGGCATCCTTCGGCGAGCGGCCCCACCCGGAGACCAGAATGTCGGA
>JAFGOK010000187.1 GCA_016926535.1 Micromonosporaceae bacterium
CTCATCGATGAAAAACCACTGCCACCGACCTTCCCCGTGGCCACAGTGACCACCCCAGATGGGCAAGCCCACCACCCACCGAACCCACCCCCCGGCCGGGAATACCAAGGGCGACCGCCGAACGCCAGCCGGGCACCCGCGCCGAACCAACCAACGGCGTCGGAAGTGCCTACCGCAACCACTCCGAAACAACAACCACGCACATCGATGATCCTATTATCGGCGCAGCCGACACGCTCGACCGCGCACGCCAAGCCCCCTCGGCCGACATCCCACCCAGACCAAGCCAACCCTGACAGAGCCTCCGCAGACCTGCTCTAGCAGGATCCGAGCAGCGCTTTCAGCCAGCGCATCTTCTCGATGTCCTGAAAGCCCTGGCCGCCCTCGTGGGCGTTGAACGGGTATTCGCGGATCTCCCTCGCCGGCCGCGAGGGGGCCGCTGTGCCGTAGTGGTTGTACGCGGTGAACACCGTCGAGGGCGGGCAGATGTCATCCATCAGCCCGACGGAGAACAGCGCGGGCGCCGTCGCCGACCTGCCGAGGGTCGCCACGTCGAAGTAGGACAGTGTGCTCATCACCTGCTCGACCTGATCACGGTGAGTCTTGAGATACCGAACGATCTCGCCATACGGATCCGTGTCGATGAGGGTGATCGCTCTGGGGAAGTTGCAGAGAAATGGCACGTCAGGCATTGCCCCGGCAAGGTCGGCGACCAGGCCGGCAGCGGCTAGGGCGATCCCGCCGCCCTGGCTTCCTCCGGTGACGACGATCCGGGTCGAGTCGACGGTCTCATGCGCCCGCACCGCCTCGATGGCCCGCACCGCGTCCGCGAACACTCTCCTGTAGTAGTACGTCTCCGGGGCGAGAATCCCCCTGGTCATGGATCCTGGGTGGGCTGGCTCCCCGGAGGGGTCCGGATCCGGGGTCTCACCGACGCACCAGCTCGACCCCTGCCCGCGAATGTCCATGATCAGATGGGCATATCCGGCCATCGCCCACAGCGGGCGCTCATGCGGCAGGCCCCGCCCACCGCCGTACCCGACGTACTCGACGACCGCCGGCAGCGGGCCACTGCGGTTCACCGGCAGGCTCAGCCATGCGCGGACCGGGGTGCCTCCGAACCCGGCGAAGGTGACATCGAAGGTTTCGAGAACGGTCAGGCCCGTCTCGATCGGCTCGAAGGTCGCCCCGAGCGGCGTCGCCCGAGTGTCATCCAGGGTTTTTGCCCAGAATTCAGCAAAATCACCTGGTATCGACAGAGTCGGGGCGTAGGTCCGAAGCTCGGCGAGTGGCAGGTCGTACTGCGCCAACGGATGCCTCCTTCAACGTTCTGCGCGAGCGGCCAGCCACCGCCCGCCGCCCCAAACGGTACGCCCGGTGCCTCCCCCGCGATGAGCGGTACGCCAGGAGAGACACCGGGCGAGCTTGTCAGGCGACCCAAGAAAGCCAGCGTGCCCCTAGGGCGCCCCCCCTCTTGATTCATCTTCCTCGATCGAGGAGAGCGATATCCAGTCAGGACCCGATCCGGTCGCCGCCGGACCACCCGCCGCGCAACCGCCCACCGAGCGACCGCCCACCGAGCGACCCCCCGCCGCGCGACCGCCCGCCGCCCGGCAGGTGGAAGCAGCCGGCTTGGCCGGCTTGGCCGGCTTGGCCGGCTCGTAGCGCAGCCAGATGGTCGAGAGCGGCCCGATACACACCGAGACCGTCCGATCCGGTGCCGTGGTCACCGCGCCGAGATTGCCGTACCCGGCCCCGCCGTACTCCGTGGCGTCAGTGTTCATGATCTCAACCCAGCGGCCGGCTTCCGGCAGCGTGATGCGGTAGCCCTCTCTGGGAACCGGCGAGTAGTTGCACAGGCACGCGATGGTCCCACCGTCCGCGCCGTAGCGGGCGAAGGCGACCAGGTTGCTGCCCGGGTCCCCTGTGATCCAGTACAGCCCGCTGGGCTCGCAGTCCTGTGTCCACAGCGCAGAGTGTTCCCGGTACGTGCGGTTGAGATCGATCAGCGTCCGCCTGATTCCGAGAACCTCATCGGTCTCGGCAACAGGCCAGAACAGCCCCTGCTGGTCGTCCCATTCGTGCTCCAGCGCCAGCTCCGCCCCCATGAACAGCAGCTGCTTGCCAGGGAAGGCCCACATGTACGCCAGCAGCCCCCGCAGGCCGGCCAGCCGCTGCCACCGGTCCCCGGGGAACTTCGCCGCCAATGCCCCCTTGCCGTGGACCACCTCGTCGTGGCTGATCGGCAGGATGTAGTTCTCGCTGAACGCGTAGAGCATCGGTAGGGTCAGCGTGTCCTGGTGGTACTGCCGGTAGATCGGATCTTTGCCGATGTACTGGAGCGTGTCGTGCATCCACCCCATGTTCCACTTGAAACCGAACCCGAGCCCTCCGGCGTCCACCGGTCGCGAAACCCCTGGCCAGGCCGTCGATTCCTCGGCGATCATCATGGCACCCGGGTGGTCGCGGTAGACAACCGTGTTGAGTTCCCGCAGGAAGGCCAGGGTGTCCAGATCTTCGTTGCCCCCGTGCTCGTTGGGGATCCACTGCCCGGGCTCCCTCGAGTAGTCGAGGTACAGCATCGAGGCGACCGCGTCGACGCGCAGCCCGTCGATGTGGAACTCCTCGAACCAGTACAGCGCATTGGCGAACAGGAAGTTGCGGACCTCGTGCCGGCCGAGGTTGAAGACCAGGCTGCCCCAGTCCGGGTGCTCGCCCCGGCGCGGGTCGGCATGCTCGTAGAGGGCGGTGCCGTCGAACCTGGCCAGCGCCCAGTCGTCCCTGGGGAAGTGGGCCGGCACCCAGTCCAGCAGTACCCCGATCCCGGCGCGGTGCAGCCGGTCGACGAGGTAGCGGAAATCGTCCGGAGCCCCGAACCGCGCCGTCGGGGCGTAGTAGCCGGTGACCTGGTACCCCCAGGATGGCCCGTACGGGTGCTCCATCACCGGCATGAGCTCGACATGGGTGAACCCGAGTTCCGTCACATAGTCGGCCAGCTGGTCTGCCAGCTCCACATACGACAGGCCAGACCGCCACGAGCCTGGATGGATCTCATAGATCGACATTGGACGCTCGTGGTGGCAGGCGTCCCTGGCCCGGCGCCGCATCCACGCGGCATCCGACCAGCAGTGCTCCGAGCGGTAGACCACCGAAGCGGTCGCCGGAGGGCACTCGGTGGCCTGAGCCATCGGATCGGCCTTCTCACGCCAGGTGCCGTCCTTGCAGCGGATCCGGTACTTGTACCGCTCGCCGACGCCCATCCCAGCAACCGTCGCATACCACACGCCCGCGCCGACCGGGGCCATCGGGACGCCGTCCCAGCCGCCCCAGCCCGGAGTATCCCCAACGACCTTGACTTCCTCCGCGTTGGGCGCCCAGACCGCGAAGGCGGTCCCACCCTCGTACGGGTGGGCCCCGAGGATCTCCCACAGCCGCTCGTGGCGCCCCTCATGCAGCAGGTGGAGATCGAGTTCCCCCGGTTTCGGAGGGACCAGGACCCGCTTCGGGCGGGCAGTGGCCCTGGGCTTGCGCTGCCCGGTCCCGGCCTGATCGGCCCGAGAGCGCTCAGCCCGCACCCGCTCAGCTCGCGCCCGCTGGGCCCGCGCCCGGTCGGCCTTGGAGCGCTCAGCCCGCGCCCGCTCAGCGCGGACCCGCTCGGCGTGGGATTGACTCGAGGTCCGCTGCGACGCCCTGGCCGGCCGGGTCATGACATCACACCTTCGAGCAGGTTGCCCTCCGGGACAACGATGGTCGGTCGGGATCCCAGCACGTCCTCCGCCTGCCTGGCATCGAAGCCCTCCGCTTCCCGGAGCACGCCCCGGTACACGTCGGCCGTCAGGCTGGCGACGTTGTCCCAGCCGAACCGCTCACGCACCATCCGCTTCGCCCGGCCGGCCATGCGCCGCGCCTCTGCCTCGTCGCTGAGCAGGGTACTGACCGCCTCGGCGAGCGCCCCGGGGTTCTTGGCCGGAAAGGTCACGCCGGTGACTCCCTGTTGGACGATCTCGGCCAGCCCTCCCGTTGACGCGACGGCCAGCGGTGCACCCGCAGAGGCGCCTTCCAGCGCCACGAGCCCGAAGGGCTCGTAGATGCTCGGGACGACCAGGGTGTCGGTCGCCGCCATGACCGCCGGGAGCTCCTCTCCGAGAAACCCGGTGAAGCTGACCGCCCGGTGCAGACCGTTGCTGCGGGCCTCCTCCTGGAGCTCTGCCCGGTACGGACCATCCCCCGCGACGACCATACGCAGGCCGGGATGGCGGTACCGCAGCTCCGGCAGGGCCGCGACGATGTCCTGCACGCCCTTCTCGTACACCAGCCGACCGGCGTATGCCAGGAGCGGCCCCTCCCCGGCGAACCGGGCCCTGGCGGCAGCCACGGCCCTGGGCGCCGCGCGCCACTGGAGGCTGTCCACGCCGTTGGGCACCACCTGGACCCGACCGGAGGGGAGTTCCAGCAGCCGGGTGACTTCCCATCGCATGTACTCCGAGCATGTGATCACCCGGCGGGCCTCGTGCGTGAGCCAGTACTCGACCGAGTGGATGCACTTGTTCATCTCGCCCGGCAACCACCCCTGATGCCGGCCGGCTTCGGTCGCGTGGATGGTCGCGACCATCGGAAGGTCCAGGTGCTCCGCCAGCGTGACCGCCGTATGCGTCACCAGCCAGTCGTGAGCGTGGATGACGTCGTACCGGACCGTTTCAGCCGCCCGCAGGGCGGCTCTGGTGATCGCGTGGTTGAACGCCATCGTCCAGGCGAGCAGGTTGGGTGTTGACAGTGGAAACAGCGGTGGATCCTCTGGTGCGCGGACCACCCGCACGCCCTGGATGTACTCCTCAAGGGGTGCTCCCGCCGCGTGCCGCGTCACCACGGTCACCTCGTGGCCGGCCTCGGCGAGCGCCCGGGACAGTGCGACCACGTGCCGTCCCAACCCGCCGACCATCACCGGCGGGTATTCCCATGACAGCATCAGAACGCGCAGAGGTGCTGTGCCCTCTGCGCCAGTTTCATCCCTGAAGGTGTTCAGGTCCCTTGTCTCCTGCACGGCCGCCGCCCCCAGCTCGCCTTGGTCACCGATCCCCTGGCATGCGCCAGCACCACCGGGTGGTGCTGGCGGGTTGCCGAGGTTGCTCTTCAGTGTGCCGGTTGCGAGTTACCGAGGGAGCAATTCTCATTTCTGAGACGTAAAGCTCACGAGTCCGATCGTCGAACACGCAACATCTCAGCCACCGACCACGCCTGGAACGGGCAGCCGGTCGCCTGATGCGGCGGGTCTCCGTCAGCGGTTTCGCTCACCGACCCAAGACCCCACTCTGACAGGTGCGCTTTGATGTCGCCCAATAAATCGGCAATCTCTGTGCCAGAACTCACGATGGCATCAACGTATGGACCGATCAGCCACGGCCAGACCGTTCCCTCGTGGTATGCCATATCACGATCAGCGGGCCCCCCGCAGTGTCTTCCGCGGTATCCGCCGTCCTCAGGTGCCCTGGTACGCAGGCCAAATGGCGTCAGGAGCGAGGTAGTGATCGACGGCGGCACCGGCTGCCCCCGCAGGGGCGCGAAGGGCAGGGAGTAGGCCAGAAGCTGGTTGGGACGCAGGGTCCCGTCGTGGCCGATCGGGCCGTCGAGGACGTCGTAGAGCCAGCCGGCCGGTGATGGGAATCGCGAAACGAAACTCGCAGCGGCCCGCTGGTGCAGAGTCCGAACGCGAGTCGCATCGAGCCTGATTCGTTCGCGCAAGTCAGCGACCGACGCTAAGCCATTGACCCACAATGCATTGATCTCGACCGCTTTCCCATATCGAGGTGTCACCGGGGTTCCGAACACACAGGCATCCATCCACGTCAACGCGACACCACGTTGCCCCTGGGTCACCAATCCATCGGTCTCGTCGATCCGGATGCCGTACCGGGTCCCGGCGACGTGCGCCTCGACGATCTCATCGAGGTGACCAATCACGGCTGCGGCGAGATCGGTGTCTCCCGTCGTCACGACGTGACGGTGGACCGCGTGCAGAAACCACAGGGCCGCGTCAACGGTGTTGTACTCCGTCCGGCCGGTATCGGCGGTGTTGGCCAGCATCCCCTCCGAGACGGTGCCCGCGTACCCCAGCAGCAGCCGGCGCCCCTCGTCCTGGCGACCGGTCGTGAGGAACAGCCCGTCGTAGGAGATCATCGTGTCCCGCGACCAGACTCCGAACCATGGATACCCCGCGACGACGTCTGGAACCCCTCGCCCGGACAGGACGAAGGCATCGGCGGCCAGGGCCAGCGTCGCGCTGTCCTCGTCTGCCGGTTTGGCGCTGGCGATCACGGCCCGTGCGCGCTCCCTGGCCGCTGAGACGACTCTGGCCGCTGGGGGCGGCGTGGTATCGAGATCGCCGGCCCACGCCACCACCTCCATGCTCTCCCCCGGGAGCATCCGCTGCGTGAAGCGTCCCGCCAGCCACAGGTCCTCGCACGGGGGCAGGCCGCGCGCCGCCTCCTCCCTGGCCCACGCGCCCATCCACCACTCACCCGCCGGCATCCAGCCGGGACCTGCGATCCGCCACGCGTGGTCGATGATCGCGCCGTCTGCCACCGGCGTCATCGGCAGCGGGCCCCCGGAAGCGCACCGCTCCCCGTGCCCATCGCGCCACGTTCCCAGCGCCTCCAGGGTCAGCTCGACCGGTCCGCCCGCCGCCACCAGGCGGTGCACGACGGCGACGGCCGGCCGGCCGTGGACCATCGCGAGCTCTCGCTCCACGACGATCCCGCCGATCCGCCAGCGCCACCGGGGAAGGCCATCCGTCAGGTCGAACCGGGACAGCAACTGGTGGCCTTCCGGTGCGATGGCTCCGCCGCTCCATTCGTGCACCCCGAGCCGGATCGTCGCTCCGGATGGAACCGTCAGCACCGGGTCGAGCGACGCCAAGGCCAGGTGCCGCGCCGCTGGCTGGTCGCCAGAGACCATGAGCAGGCCGTGATAGCGCCTGGTCCGCAGACCGCTGACGGTACCGGTCGCGTAGCCCCCGAGGCCGTCGGTGACCAGCCACTCCCGCTGGGTTCCCGAGTGCAGGTCACCACAGATCTGTGGCCCGAAAACAAGCGTTGCCGGCATCAGGGTGCTCCCTCCGTGACGATCAACTTATCCTCTTCATACCGGATGGCAGTGAGATGATTTACCGCTAATATTCGCATCACGGACAG
>JAFGOK010000188.1 GCA_016926535.1 Micromonosporaceae bacterium
CCGTGAGCCGTGAGCTATGAACCGTGGTGGGGGTGGAAACCCTTCCGGTGCATCGTTCCCCAGTCATGGCGCCTGCGGAGGAATCCGAGGATGCCCCGCAGGCGCCAGTACACCGTCAATTGCCGGTAGCCGAGTCCCTCAAGGAGTGCCCATCCGAGCAGGCGGATCCGGCTGGACGGTCCCCCGTACCCTCGGAAGGTCAACTCCTCCAGCAACAGGGCGAGGGACGAGAGGGCCATGCTCAGGCCATATGCCCCGGCAAGAAACAGCAACGCGAAGGGGACATCGACGACCCCGAGCAGGAGCCCCAGCGGGATGGCCAGCAGCCCGGCGGCCTCGACGACCGGGGCGAACCACTCGACCACGGCGAAGACCGGCATGACCACCAGGCCCAGCACCCCGTATCGCGGGTTGAACAACAGTCTCCGATGTCGCCACAGCACGTCGGTCAGCCCGCGGTGCCAGCGGTCGCGCTGCCTTCCCAGGACCCGCAGTGAGGCCGGGGCTTCGGTCCAGGCGACGGGATCGGACAGGAACTCGACCCGGTTGCGGCGACCTTGCTCGTAGCCTAGGCGCCGCAGGCGGACGATGAGTTCCATGTCCTCGCCGACGGTCCTGGCATAGCCGCCGCAGGCCAGCAGCGCGTTCCGGCGGAAGAGCCCGAACGCCCCTGAGATGACCAGATTGCCCCCGAGCCGGTTCCAGCCGACCCGGCCGAACAGGAACGCGCGCAGATACTCGACCGCCTGGATCCCGCACAGGATCCCGCGAGGCGGGTGCTCCTCGACGATCCGTCCGTACCGGGTCGTGCAGCCGTTGGCGATCCGGACCGTTGCCCCGGTCGCGACGATGTCGTCAGACCGGAGGAAGGGACGAACCAGTTTCGGTAGCGCGTCGGCGTTGATGATCGTGTCGGCATCGACGGCGCAGGCCAGTTCTCCGGAAGCGAGATTCAGCGCGGCGTTTAGTGTGTCTGCCTTACCACCGTTCATCTTCATTGCAACAAGAAGATGCGGAAATGAGCGGGAATGGTAAATAGAAATGATCGGCTCGGTCTGGAGCGTTCTGTCATGCATGAGGTGAACCTGGGACAGGTTGAAGGCTTTGACCAGCAGCGGCATGGTCTCATCGGTTGAACCGTCGTCAACCACCACGATTTCGAGATTGGGGTACGAGAGCGTCAGCAGCGCGCGCAGGCTCTGCTCGATCGTGGTCGCCTCGTTGAACGCCGGGACGAGCACGGTGATCCGCGGTAGGAGCTCCGAGGACAGCAGGCGCTGGTACGTCTCAGCTCGGGATTCCCGCCGGCTGCGGAGGAGCTCCGAGGCGCCGGAGAGCATGAGGACCAGATAAAAGGTGTTGATGGCCAGGAAGTAGCCGAGGATCCCGTAGCTGAGCGTGACCAGGATCAGCAGGGCGCCGTCGGCGAGATACTCGCTCATGGGGCGCTCCCGGCGGCGTGCAGTGTCCGCAGCTCCATGACCTGGGTTGCGATCGAGGCCGCTTCGCCAGCGCCAGCGGAGGCCTCCCGCAGCAGGATGACGCCGGGTGCGCCGAGTTTCAGCAGCGCGAGTCCGGCCTCCCTTCGGACGGCCCACACCCGATCGTCCATCAGATCGGCGACGTTGGCCGCCGCTGGCCAGTCTCCCTGCTCCGCGATGGCCGTGACCGCGGCCTGGCGAACCGCGGCCTCCGGGTCGTGCAGCAATTCGCGGAGTACCGAGGCCGTCGCGTGGCCCCCGCAGCCGCCGAGGATCGACGCGGCCAGGGCGCGCTGGTATGCGGTTCCCGATCGGGCGATCCGCACGGCGTGGTCGACGAACGCGGAATCGCCCATCGCGGTGGCCACTTCCAGCCCGGCGGTCACCGTCGCCTCATCTGTGGCCTCCAGCAGGCGTCCCAGCGCGGGTATCGCCGGCACACCGATCCTGACCAGCGTATCCTTCGCCGCGAAGCGGCAGTATCCATCAGGATCAAGGAGAAGAGCGACAACCCGGTCGATCGGGGCGGGGCCGAAGCAGGAGGAGGCCCAGATCGCGGCCTGGACCCGCAGAGCGGGATGGGGATCGCGGAACAGGCTGGCGACCAGCGCGTCACAGGACAGCCCCATGCCGGTCAGGAACCGGGCGGCAGCCAGCCGTCTGGCCCAGTTGTGGCTGCGCAGGTGCCGCTGTGCCCGCTCGATCAGGCCGAGGTCCGTCGCAACGGTCCGGATCGCCAGCAGTGACTCCCCGCCCAGTGACGGTGCGAGCGCCAGCAGGAGCGTGATCTGCTCATCGGGGTGGAGGCGTTCGAGACGGCCGGACCGGGGTGGGGGCGGCGCGTCATCCCCGAGGGCGGCGATCGCGGCGATCGCTGCCGCCTCCTCACCCGCTGCGGCGATCAGGGGTTTCCGGCGTTGCTCCCAGGAATGCTGCAGTGCCGTGACCGCCAGCAACGTGATGACCAGGAGCACTCCGGTGGCCATGCTGCCGACGACCGCGTTGAGGAGGGTCCGGATCACTGCCGGGGACCCTGACGGCCCAGCGCCCGTTCCACCCGGCTGATCAGGATGGGAACGCTGAAGGGCTTCGCGATGTGGTCGGCCGCCCCGAGACCGAGCGCGGTCAGGGTCTCGGCCTCACTCGATCGGGCTGTCAGCATGATCACCGGTGTTCTGGTCAGGACCCCAGCGTCCCGCAGGCGGGTGAGCACGCCGAACCCGTCCAGACCGGGCAGCCCGACGTCGAGGATGACCAGGCGGGTGGTCAGCCTGCCGCCGCACAACCCCTCTGCTGCCTCGATTCCGTCAGAGAGGTGCTTGATCCGGAGACCCCGGAACTGGAGCGCGTAGTCGATCACATCGGCAACGGACGGATCGTCCTCGACGACGACGATATCGACGGTTTCCGGCTGCTCGGCACCTGCCGCGTCCGGCAGCGCCAGGGCCGCCTGGCCGGTCGGGCTGGTTCCAGCAGCCCCTTCCGAAGTGGTCGCTGCGGGAACGGCAGGGGATACCGTTCGGCCGAGCAGGGGTTTGGACAGGGGGACCGGGGCAGCGGCGGGGGCAACCGGAGCTTGATGCGGGCCGAATGCCAGCGCCCGGCCACGAGCGCCTCGGGACCAGATTCGGGCACGGAGCTCGAAGCGGGAGACTGGCAGGACGATGAGGTCGTCTGCCCCGGCTCTGAACACCCCTTCCACGATCGCGGCGTTGGTTGGTGGCGAGTAGATCATGACTGGGATGGCCTGCGCTGCCGGATCAGACCTGATGACGCGGCAGAGGGTCACCGGATCGACCTCCTCCGGATCGCTGAGGTCGCGCTGGGGCCCGAGCCCTACCAGAATGGCACTCGGCCGGGCGCTCCTGATGGCCTCCAGGCAGCCCAGGACTCCTTCCACGACGATCAGGTCGTAGTCGGGCGCTGCGAGCGCGACTCGCACCGCCTCCAGGTGAGTACCGCCATGATCGACCACGACGATGGTCATCGGTTCGGTGGAACGGGCAGCGACGAGCTGGGTCGCGAAGGCGACGATCGCTGAGGCGGGCGCCGTCCGGGAGAGGAATCCGACAGCGCCGGCCCGTACGGCCTCCACCCGAAGTGCCGGGGCGTCGGTCTCGGAGAGGACCATGGTCGGCACTCTGCTGGCAAGGCCGGTGAGGCTGGCCGAGGCGGGTTCGCCGGCCGACCCCGAGTCTCTGGCCGCGGCGGCTTCGGTCAATTCCTGGGCGCTCAGATCGACGAGGGCGATCCGGGTCGCTGTTCCCCGGCTCACGGCGAGGGCAGTCTCGACGTCGCTGGCTGCCTTGACGGTCCAGCCGGCGGCTGCGGCCGCGACGCTGAGCCGGGTCCTGACCTCGTTGTCGCGTGATGCGACGACCATGCGCGTCTTCGATCGGGTCGAGATCCGGAGGATGTCCGCGTCGGATCCGACCTTGTGGGCGGTACGAATGCGCTGGCTGGGGGCCTCGGTAGGGGTGCTGGAGGCCGTCAGCTGGTCTTCGGTGCCGTCAGCGCTGCCGGACGTCTGGTCAGCCGGCTTCTTCTGCCGCTGAGGGGGAGAGGCGGCATCTTCTGGCATCTCGCGCCCGCGCTCGGCGGATTCGA